>JAODMX010000036.1 GCA_025464735.1 Frondihabitans sp.
GGTCCCCGCCCGGCACGGCGGCGCGACCGCGCTTCGCGCGGCGCGACGCGGCGCGGCGCGGCATCGCGGATGAGGCTCGGCTTCGCGGAAATGCGCGACGCCACAGGCGAATGAGCGACGCGGAGGCACCCGAGCGCGACCGAGCCAGCCCGCTACGCGCCGAAACGGGTCAAGCGCTCCACCGTGCGCCCAGTGCGCGACTCCTCGTCCCAGGCGTAGACGGGCACCCCCGCGATCAACACCCGCTCGGCCCGCGACTGCACATCGAGGGGATCCCCCGACCAGACGACCACATCGCCGTCGAGGCCCGGTGTGAGCGAACCAACCCGCGACGACAGCCCCAGGATCGACGCGGGATTCACCGTGAGGGCCTCCAGCGCCACACTCGCGGGCAGGCCGTCCTTCACGGCGAGCGACGCCTGGTGCACCAGGTAGTTGATCGGCACGACGGGCGCATCGGTCGTGATCGCGACCGTGACGCCGGCTCGGTGCAGTGCCGCGAGGTTCGAGATCGCGCGGTCCCGCAGCTCAACCTTCGAGCGCGAGGTGAAGAGCGGCCCATAGATCACCGGAATGTTCTTCTCGGCCAGGACATCGGCCAGCTTGTGCCCTTCCGTTCCGTGGTTGACGACAAGTCGGTAGCCGAACTCCTCCGACAGTCGTATCGCGGTGGCGATGTCGTCGTGTCGGTGCGTGTGCTGATCCCAGGCGAGTTCGCCGTCGAGCACCCGAGCGAGAGTCTCAAGTCGGAGATCGCGGCGGAACGGTTCGCCTTTCTCCAGAGCGGCGGAACGCTGCGCCGCGTAGAAGCGAGCGTCTTCGAAGGCCTGGCGCAGGACGTACGCGACCCCGAGGCGAGTGGAGGGCAGCTTGTCTTTGCTGCCGTAGACCCGTTTGGGGTTCTCCCCCAACGCCGACTTGACACTCACGGAGTCGCTGATCACCTGCTCGTCGATGGTACGACCGCCCCAGGTCTTGATCGCGACCGTCAGGCCACCGATGACGTTTCCGCTCCCCGGCTTGACGACGATGCTCGTGATTCCACCGGAGAGGGCGTCACGGAACCCTTCGTCGTCGATGTCGATGGCGTCGATGGCGCGGACACCGGCCGTGTTCGGATCCGTCATCTCGTTCGTGTCGTTGCCCGCTAGTCCGTTGGCCTCTTCGTGGATGCCGACGTGCCCGTGCGCCTCGACGAACCCGGGAACGACCCACTTGCCCGTGGCGTCAATGACGGTGGCGTTCGTCGGGACGGCGACATCGGCGCCGACTGCCGTGATGAGGCCGTTCTCGATCAGAACCGTTCCACCGTCGATCGGTGCCGACGACACCGGGACGACATACCCGCCAGTGATGGCGGTGACGGATGAGGACGGAGAGGAATTCGTGGAAGTCATTCCCCCACGTTAGAGCCCCGCCCCGCGGGAACGTCACCGTCAAGCGCCCTCGCGACGAGGCGAAGAGCCTCGGGTGCCGCCAGACCCAGCTTCGTGACGCGATCGGCATACGTCCGCGCCGCCTCCTGAGCCTCTCGCTCGAGCGCATCTCCCTGGGGGCGGACGACGGTGCCGTTCCGGCCGCGGGTCTCGACGAAGCCGTCGGCTTCGAGCTCGCGGTAGGTGCGCGCGACCGTGTTCGGAGCAAGGCCCAGGTCGGCCGCCAGCTTCCGGACCGTGGGTAGGCGTTGCCCCGCGGAGGTGCGCCCTGCCCGGATTTCCGCGACCACCTGCTGGCGTAGCTGCTCGAAGGGCGGAACCGGCGAACGCGGATCAATCCGAATCACACCGAGCCTCGGGTTCGTTCCAGCTCCTCTTCGGGCGTGCGCCGCCGGGCGCCGTGCCAGAGCGATCCGAGATACCACGTGCGGGAGTGCCGGAGCATGGCCGCCACAACGACCAGGATCGGAACCGCGAGCTGCTCCATCGACGCCCCCTTTGTAGCAATGATTGTCTCATCGTACTGAGACAGCCGCAAGGACAGCGCCGGGGGCCCCGGGAATCGCCCGCTCAGGCGAGCACGCCGCCCGACTCCTCGAGATAGCACGAGGCACACAGGGGCTCGTACGTCACGCTCTCACCGTCGATGGCCACCTGATCGCCGTCGAAGACATAGCGGCCGTCGATGAGGCGGGAGTTGAACATGGCCTTGCGGCCACACCGGCAGATCGTCTTCAGCTCTTCGAGCGAGTGGGCGACCTCGAAGAGGCGCGCCGCACCCGCGAACGCCTTGGTCCGGAAATCGGTTCGGATTCCGTACGCGAGCACAGGGATGCCGTCGAGAATGGCGATGCGCAGGAGGTCGTCGACCTGCGACGGCGTCAAGAACTGCGTCTCGTCGACCAGGAGGCAGGCGACGTCTCCGCCGGTCGCGGAAACGACGCCGGCACGAGCTTTCGAGAACACCTCGAAGACGTCGTCCTCGGGCGCGAAGAGGAGATCCACCTGACGGGTGACACCCAGACGCGAAACGATCTGGTCGTCGCCGCGAGTGTCGGTGTCGGGCTTGGCGACGAGCACGTGCTGGCCGCGTTCCTCGTAGTTGTAGGCGGCCTGCAGCAACGCCGTGCTCTTGCCGGAGTTCATCGCGCCGTAGCGGAAATACAGCTTCGCCACTAGAGCAAGTAACCGTCTTCGGCGGCACGACGGATCAGCTCGGCCTTCTTCGACGCCGGCCGGTTGGCCTTCGCGTATTTCTCGCGGACCCGTCGGAGGTAGGTCTTCGCCGTCTCGTACTGAACATTCATCTGTTGCGCGACCTCGTTGGTACTGAAACCGGAGACGTACAGCCGGAAGGCCTCTGCCTCACCGGCGCTCAGTTTCGGCCTGCTCTGGCTGGCGGCCCCGACGGGGAGCGGGCGCCAGTCCCGCTGCGGCGCGCTGTCGCGCGCGACGCCCATGACCTGGCGTGCGGCGTCCATGACCTCCCGCATCGGAAGAGCCTTCGAGAGGAACGCCGACGCTCCGGCATCGAGGGCGCGCTCCCGCGATTCGCGGGTGTCAAGACTCGACAGGACGACCACTTTGGCTCCTGCAGCGCGACAGGTGCGGACCCGCGCCTCGATCGACACCGGCTCTTTGAGCTGGAAGTCGAGGAAGACCAGGTCGGTCGGGAAGTTGTCGCTGTGCACGAGTTGCAACCAGGTGTGCGCGGTGAGGACGAGATCGAAGTCGAAAGCATTGACGTTGATCCAGCTGGAGAGGCTGTCGAGGAGCACCTCGTGGTCATCGAGGATGGCCAGGCGAACTCGACGTTGCGGGGGCATCTCGGATGCGAGCGAGTTCCACGATGCCGCCGGAGCGGAGAGTGACGAGCTCGAGCGGAGAGCGGAGCTACCGTTCGGGTCAGTGCTGGTCATAGGAAAACCTTAGTGTCAGGAGTGATTCGGTCACGTCGACCTGAAGGTCGCGGAACACGATGCGTAGGACGGCGAAATAGGGGGCGTAGAGCTGCCGGATGGCTGCATCGACAGCGGCGCTGTCCATGCGGACAAGGGCCCGGACGACCGGGGTGCCGTCGTGCAGCACGATGCCCAGGCTGGAGGTGTCGGAGGCGACGTCGACTGCCATCGCGCTCACGAGCGCGCGAATCGCGGTTCGCTGGTCAGTGGTCATCCGCTCCGCCAGATGTGAACGATCGACGACCGTCCCGGCGAATCCGCTCGGGCAGATGTCGATCAGTGCCTGCTCCAGCCAGGTGCGGTCGGTTTCGGCCACGATGACGTCCCGGATAACGGCGGCGACCCTGCCTGCTCGCTGTCTGTCGTCGTCCGTGATCTCGTCGCGTTCAACCAGGTCGGTGAAGAACGGCACGACCTCGCGGTTGAGCGCGGTGACGCTGTCCTGCTGAACCGAGCGAGCGATGCCGGGACGCATCTCGAGGGCGCTCTCCTTGGTCATGACGCTGGCACGGGCGAGCCACCGATGAACCAGCCTGACGAGCGTCGACGAGTACGCTGCGCTGCCCGCCCCGAGCGCGACGACCGGGGTCAGGCCGACGACGAGGAAGGCGATCGGTGGCGCCTGCGTCGCGAAGCCGGGGACTTCGCGCCACACCACGATGCCCTCCACGATCGCGACGACGATCGTCCCAACGACGAGGTCGCGACCCGGGCGATACGGAGCACAGGCCAGGAGGAGGAGGCCGGCGACGGCGCTCCCCCAGTTGTCGCGGATCAGCGAGTCGTGCCCAGCCTTCGACACGGCCTCGGCGACAAGCCCCAGGATCCCGCAGCTCACGATCACGCCGAAGCTGCGGCGCGTGAACGGGGCGCGATAGGGCGAGGTCGCCACGGTCATGACGACGGCCGCGACCGCAACGAGGACGATCCCCGCGATGGCGACTCGCAGGTTGACCTGACCGTCGCGGTGAATGGCAGTTCGCGCTATTGCCAAAGTCAAAGCGAAGATCGTGATGACGATCGAGATCGGACGCTGATTGAGAGCACCAAGAGGATCGGTCTGCTGTGCGGTGAGTTCCCGGTTGCTCACGCGGCGTCCCCCGGCCGGGCCAGCAGTCGGGACTCGATCGGCAGCCCGATCATCACCGACGTGCCGCTTCCCGGCGACGACCACACCTGAACGGAACCTCCGACGCGCTCGATTCGCGCACGAACGGAGTTCCTGAGGCCGAGACGATCCCGCGGGGTCGCGCTCTCGGTGAAGCCGACACCGTTGTCGATCACCATGACCGAGACATCGACGCCCGACGACAGAAGGACCAGCTCGGCGCTCATCGTCTGCGCGTGCTTGATCACGTTGACGAGGCATTGCGCCACGGCGAGTGACAGGGCACGAGCCCGCTCAGGAGTGACCACGGCCACGGCCGAGACGTCACCAGTCACGATCACGTCCAGCCCCTGGTCGCGTGCCTGCTCGACGGCCTGATGGAGGTCACTGGCCTCCCAGTCGCCTTGCGCAGCCGTCATGTTGGCAGCGGCATCGTGGATCCATTCCTCACCGACGAGGGTCTCGAGGTCGCGTTTCATCGATCGTGAGAGCGCCGGATCCAGGCCCCCTGGTGCAGCGATCGAGATCGCTGCGAGATGGCTGAGCACCGTGTCGTGCACAAGCGCCGATGCCTGCTGCTCGATCTCAACACGGAGGTTCGAGATCTCTTGGTCGCGGGCTGCCCGGTGGAGATTCGGTTGGGCACGCCTCGCACGATCTCGGGCGACGATCGACCCTCCCATAGTCACAACGATGAGGATGTAGCCGAGGAGGGTCGTGAGGTCGACCTTGGGGGTGGCCCCGGTCTGCGCGGTCGCGATCTGGGTGGCAGCTTCGCCGGCGAGAAGGCCGAACGTAGCCCAGAGCGGGCCACGTCGTGCGTAGAGACCGCTCCCTCCCACGAGGACGAGCGCTAGCTTCGGGAGCGACACCGCGAAGGCATCTGACGAGGTGATGAAGCTGATTTGAGACAGCACGGTCACGGCGTAGACGTAGATCGCTGCCGCGCCGATCACGAGGTAGGCGATCGTCGAGAGGGTCGAGCGCACTCGCTCGACCAGGACGAGTAGCCCCAGCATCGGCACGAGCGACAGCAGAGCGGGCCACAGGATGAGCGCTGGCGCCGACACCTGTGCCGACACGAGCAGGATCGTGGCCCCCACCAGCAGGACTGTGGCTATGACGTGACAGGAGCGGGCGATTGCGCGGCCGGAACTCTGGGGAACGAGATGACTGGGGAGCCCGAGCAGCACGAGTCCTCCTTCGATCTCCGGTGGGCGCCCGCACAATGCCGGCGTACTCGAAAGTATGCCAAATCATGAACCGGCCGTGTACCCCGATATCAGGGGACAAATGGCGTCAAGAGCGCTCACATGAGTCGTTTTGTGCCCCGAATGGCACCCGAGAAGGTGTAACCCGCAACCGTGACCGAAGAACTCCCGAGTGGAGGTCAGGCGTGGATGCCCAGCGTCTTTGCGGTGGTCGCCATG
>JAODMX010000086.1 GCA_025464735.1 Frondihabitans sp.
CGGTGCTCGCTGCGATCGTCGTGATCATCGTGGCGATCCTCTACCACTACGCCCCGAACGTGAAGCGGCCGCGATTCCGCTGGATGAGCGCCGGAGCCCTGCTGGCGATTGCAATCTGGTTCGTAGCGTCGATCGGATTTGCCTTCTACGTCGTCAACTTCTCGCACTACAACGCCACCTACGGCGCGCTCGGTGGCGTCATCATCTTCCTGCTCTGGCTCTGGATCACGAACAACGCGCTCCTCTTGGGCGCTGAATTCGACGCCGAGGTCGAGCGAGGGCGCGAACTGCGGGCCGGCATCCACGCCGAGCGGGACATCCAGCTCCCGCCACGCGACACCCGGCAGAGCGACAAGAGGGCCGCGAAGCGCGAGAAGGACATCGAGGAGGCGATTCGGGTGCGCGAGGCCGGCGACGCGGAACGCCGCCGAGCCCGCGAACGCGAAGAGGCCCGGCCGAAGAACCCCGTCGACGACCCCGCCGACTTCGTCTAGGGTTCCGGCGACTCAGGCGTTCGGACCGCCCTCGATCAGCTTGATCGTCGCCCCCGTGACGTCCGTCAGGGTGGCCAGGCGCCCGAAGGGCGTGTCGGTCGGCGCCTCAACGACGCTGCCGCCGAGTTCGACGGCTCGGGCCGCGGCTGCGTCGGCATCCGCCACCCGGAAGTAGACGACCCACGCGGCGGGGTCACCGGCCGGCCAGTAGCCGGAGGCATCCATGACCCCCGCGTACGGCTCATCGTCGACCATCAACTGCGTGTAGCGGAACTCCGGGCTGCCGGCCATCGACACGGTCTGCCAGCCGAACGCCTGCTGGTAGAACTGCAGACTGTCGTCGTACTGCGTCGTGTGCAGTTCGAACCAGGCCGGTGTACCGACCTCGCCGCGGGCCTGGATCCCGCGGTTGTCACCGCGTTGCCAGGCGCCGACGGTTGCTCTGTCGACGTCGGTCGCGATGACCATCGAGCCGAGCGATCCCACGGGGTGCGGGCCTGAAAGGACCACTCCTCCGGCGCCCGTGACGGCTTCCGACGTCGTCTCCGCGTCGTCGGTCTCGAGGTACACCAGCCAAGCGTCGGGGGCCTCCGCGGGCTCTTGCCTGCCGATCAGACCGCCGACCTGCTTGTCGCCGAGCGAGAAGACCACGTAGTTGCCGTACTCCGGACCGGTGTCGGTCGAAGTCCAGCCGAAGAGGGCCTCGTAGAAGGCCCTCGAAGCAGCGACGTCGCTGCTGCTCAGGTCGACCCAGATCGGGGCGCCGGTGGGAAAAGTGAGGTCGTCAGTCATGATGTCGTCCTTATCGTTTCGGTGTTCTGAGAATTCAGGTCGTGCTTAGAAGGCAAAGCCGAGCTCAGCGGGGTAGGCGCCCCGTGCGGTGAGCTGCGACGCGGCGTCGCGCAGATGAGAAAGCGTCAGGCCCAGGATCCCTGGCCCGAAGCTGACACGCGAAACGCCCAGCTCCGCGAGACGGGCGAGTGACACCGACGAGGGGTCGGCGAGCACCGACACTTTGCCGTGGATCTCGTCGAGAGCGCGCTTGACCAGATCTTCTGTCGACAGGCCGAGCACGAAGGCGACGTCGGCTCCGCCGTCGAGATAGGCGTTGGCCCGCGTGACGGCGTCATCGAAGGAGTCGGGGTCACCCGCGAGAGAGTCGACACGAGCGTTGATGACGATCGGCACACCGGCGCGGTCACCCGCCGCTCGCGCCGCCGCGATCTTCGACACCTGGGTGTCGATGTCGTAGAGCGGCGCCATCGCCTGCCCGACAGAGTCTTCGATGTTGAGCCCGGCGGCGCCCGCTTCGATGAGGCGCCAAACGTTGTCGCGGGTGCCCGCTGCATCCTGGGCGTAGGCCTTCTCGAAGTCGACCGAGACGGGCAGCTCCACGGAGCGAATGATCAGCTGGGCTACGGCGAGAGCCTCGTCGACGTCGAGGCCTTCGCCGTCTTCGACGCCGTGGGTCTCGCTCACCGAGTGGCTCGCGGTGGCGAGGGCCTTGACCCTCGGGACGCCGGCGACGATGCGGGCGGTGACGCTGTCCCAGACGTTGGTGACGATCAGAGGGTTGCCCGGAACGTGAAGGGAACGGAGGAGGTCGGCCTTCTCGGCCGTGGACTGGATCGACATGAGCCCAGCCAACCAGTCCCGGCCGCCCGCCGCCAGGGTCTCACCGGGTAGCGTCGCGGAAGTGCCACTCGCTTCGCGCAATTCCGCGAAGCCATGCCCACTTCCGCGAAGCCACCCGTGGCGCTGCGCCCGCTGCGACGCGCCAGCGAGGGCTAGAAGTCGGTGATGCAATCGACTGGGCGGTCGGGGGTGAACAGTGCCGTCGCCCGTGCGACGGCACCCGCCGTGTGTTCCGTCACGAGGCCCACCTCTGCGAGCACTCCGACGCTGACGCCGCCGAGATAGAGCGAGGCCAGGGTTGCCGCGTCGAGCTCGAGATCGGCGACCGCGCTATCGGACGACGCGGCGCGCGTGACGTGCGCGGCACCCCCGGCACTCTCGATCGCGAACACTCCGTCGGCGAACCCGAGCTTGTCGTGCACCCGAAGCGTGAGATGCCCGTCCACCGAATACGGGCGCGCCGAAAGGGCAGCAATCGGTTCGAGCACCCGGATCCAGAGGTGATCGGTTTCGCCCTCGGTGAGGAGCGCCCGGCTGTCGACGAGCGCCTGCAGCACGGCGTTGTCGACCGCGGAGGCGCGCGACTTCACCTTGTCGACAAGATCGACCTGCCCCAGGAACCCCCACAGCCCAAGGAGCGCGTTGGCTGTGCCGGCGACGAGGTCGACGACCTCGAGCACAATCTCGGTGCCGTCCTTCACGACGCGGTACGTGAGGTAGCCATCGATTGTGACGTTGTCATCGGCGTAGTGGACGGCGCCCCGCAGCGTCTCGTCGGGCTTGCCCTCGCCGTCGGCCAGGCCCAGCCTGAAGTTCCAGAGCTGCTGCTGCCGATCGATCGAGCCGGGCGTGCGGGCGTGGTAGTCGGCGAAGACCTTTCGCGCGATGTCGCCGAGGGAGCGGGCAGCCACGAGTTCGACCCGACCCGCAGGATCCGTGTGGAGAGCGAACGGGCGATCTCGCCTCAGCAGCACCTCCCGCGTCCGCACCGCGGGCCCGAAGCCGAAGCGGCGGTAGATGGTCGACTCGCTGGCCGTGAGGGCCGCGAGCGCGTGGCCGGTGTCGGCCGCGTGATGGAGCCGGTCGGTCATCATGTGGCGCAGCAGACCGCGGCGCTTGTGTGTGGGGCGAACGGTCACGTCGGAGATGAGGTAGGAGTTGACGAGCGCGCCGCCACCGACATTCATGGTCTTCGTGTAGCCGGCGTAGGTTCCGACGGGCCAGTTCTCGTCGAGGGAACCGGGAAGCGAGTGTTTGGCGTAGATGCCGAGGAAGCCTCGGCCGTCGGCAGCTGCGCCCAGGGCGTCCTGAAGGATGGCGGCCGCGCTGTCGTTCTGGTGGAAGGCGATGCGGGCGGCGCCGAGCCAGGCGGCGGTCGCCGCGTCGGGGACGCCGTCGACGAGGACGGGGTCGAAGGTGCGGACGTCGTACAGCTCGTCGAAGGTGCTCATGCATCCAGCCTAGGGCGGACCTGTGACACGGTGCCGCCGCCGCTCGCGGCACGCTCCCGCCGTCCACGGCACGGTGCCGCCGCCTCAGCCCCGATCAGTCGATCGCGCGCTGCTCCGAATTCACGCGGAGCATCAGCAAGAGCCCGACGGCCAACACGACCGCGATCCCGATGGCGCCGTAGCGGGTGTTCCCGGTTACCGTGACGAACACCGTGAACAGCAGCGGGGCGAGGAAGCTCACGGCCCGCCCCGTCGTCGCGTACAGCCCGAAGATCTCGCCTTCGCGCCCGGGAGGGGCGACTCGGGCGGCGAACGACCGGCTCGCCGATTGCGCCGGCCCGACGAACAGGGACAGGAAGAGGCCGCACGCCCAGAAGCCGGCCTGCGCGTTTCCGACGAACAGGATGGCGACCGTGGCGACGACGAGCCCGATGAGTGCGACGATGATGATCGTCTTCGCCCCCAGCTGGTCGTCGAACCTGCCAGCGAGGAACGCTCCCACCCCGGCGACGACGTTGGCGGCGACCGCGAAGTAGAGCACCTGCGTGGTCGTGAAGCCGAAGACCTGCGCCGCGATGATGGCGCCGAACGTGAAGACGGCGGCGATGCCGTCCCGGAAGATCGCCGAGGCGCCGAGGAAGAGCAGCACCTGCGGGTTCTTGCGGTACAGCCTCGCGATGGTGAGACCGATCTGCTTGTACGACTGGATGAAGCTGAGGCGTGCCGCCGCCTTGCCGGTCGCCGGGATCTCGGGCACGGAGACGAAGAGGGGGATGGCAAGGAGACAGAACCACACGGCCGACGCGAGGATCGCGAACCGGACGGTCCAGACGCCGCCCGCGATCGTCGAGTCGAGCCCGAGGAGACCGGCGTGCCCTGTTACCCCAAAGCTCTGGATGAAGAGCAGCAGCAGCAGAAGGAGGAGCACGATGCCGCCGAAGTATCCGGCACTCCAGCCCCAGCTCGAGACCCGGCCGATGTTCGCGGGCGTCGACACCTGCACGAGCATCGCGTTGTAGTTGACGTTCGCGAACTCGATGACGACGCTTCCCAGGGCGATCAGCATGGCGCCGAGGACGAGGTAGGAGTGGGCAGGCGCGACGAACACCATGCCGATCATCGACAGGATCACGATGGCGGTGGTGATTCCGAGCCAGAGTTTGCGCTTGCCCGTGCCGTCCGACCGCTGACCCAGCAGCGGCGCCAGCAACGCGATCAAGAGCCCTGCGATGGTCAGCGCGGTCGACACGACAGTGGCGTTGTGGGCCTTGGCGGCGACGAGAGCGGCGTTGGCCGTGTCGGATCCGGCGGCCGACACGATGGCCGGAGACACGAACGAGTTGGAGGCCAGGTACGTCGAGAAGATGAAGGTCACGACGACCGTGTTGAATCCGGCCGACGCGGAGTCCCACAGCGACCAGGCGAAAACGCGGCGACGGGGGATCGGTGTTGTGTCGGCAAGCGTCGCCTCGGTCATGCGGTGACGGTACCGCGAAGCGGTGAACATGGGGTAGCGCGTCGGTCGTGTCGGGCTGGCGGCGTGTCCGAAGCTGAAACTTGCTGTGAGTCGACTCAACTTTGCCAATGACATTTGACTCGCGCCCAAGGACCGTGCAAACTTGATACAAGCACGCTCAAGGTTGGGCGTCACACGCATCACATCACAAAGACTTTGCATCACCAAGCACGACAAAGGAGAACAGCCACATGGCCCGTGCAGTAGGAATCGACCTCGGTACCACCAACTCGGTGGTGTCCGTCCTCGAGGGTGGAGAACCCACCGTCATCGCCAACGCCGAGGGTCTTCGTACGACCCCGTCGGTCGTCGCCTTCACAAAGGATGGCGAGGTGCTCGTCGGCGAGACCGCCAAGCGCCAGGCCGTCACGAACGTCGACCGCACCATCCAGAGCGTCAAGCGCCACATCGGCACCGACTGGACCGTCGCGATCGACGACAAGAAGTACACGCCGCAAGAGATCTCGGCCCGGATCCTGGGCAAGCTCAAGCGTGATGCCGAGCAGTACCTCGGCGAAGACGTGACCGACGCGGTCATCACCGTCCCCGCCTACTTCAACGACTCCGAGCGTCAGGCCACGAAGGACGCCGGCGAGATCGCCGGCCTCAACGTGCTCCGCATCATCAACGAGCCCACCGCGGCCGCTCTGGCCTACGGCCTCGACCGCGGCAAAGAAGATGAGCTCATCCTGGTCTTCGACCTCGGTGGCGGTACTTTCGACGTCTCCCTCCTCGAAGTGGGCAAAGACGACGACTTCTCGACCATCCAGGTTCGCTCCACCTCGGGTGACAACCGCCTCGGTGGCGACGACTGGGACAACCGCATCGTCGAACACCTGATCAAGAAGTTCAAAGACGACCACGGTGTCGATCTCTCGAACGACAAGATCGCGAAGCAGCGCCTCAAGGAGGCTGCCGAGCAGGCGAAGAAGGAGCTCTCCTCCTCCACCAGTACGAGCATCCAGCTGCCCTACCTCACGCTGACCGCTGAGGGCCCGCTCAACCTCGACGAGACCATCTCGCGCTCGCAGTTCGAGCAGTGGACCAGCGATCTTCTCGACCGCACCAAGAAGCCGTTCAACGACGTCATCAAGGAGGCCGGGGTCAAGGTCGGCGACATCTCGCACGTCGTCCTCGTGGGTGGTTCCACCCGCATGCCGGCCGTGTCTGAGGTCGTCAAGCAGCTCACCGGTGGCAAGGAGCCCAACAAGGGCGTCAACCCCGACGAGGTCGTGGCCGTCGGCGCCGCACTCCAGGCTGGCGTGCTGAAGGGCGAGCGCAAGGACGTCCTCCTCATCGACGTCACGCCGCTCTCCCTCGGTATCGAGACCAAGGGTGGCGCGATGACCAAGCTCATCGAGCGCAACACTGCCATCCCGACCAAGCGGAGCGAAACCTTCACCACCGCCGACGACAACCAGCCGTCAGTTGCGATCCAGGTCTTCCAGGGCGAGCGCGAGTTCACCCGCGACAACAAGAACCTCGGCACCTTCGAGCTGACCGGTATTGCTCCGGCTCCCCGGGGCATCCCGCAGATCGAGGTCACCTTCGACATCGACGCCAACGGCATCGTGCACGTGTCCGCGAAAGACAAGGGCACCGGCACCGAGCAGTCGATGACCATCACCGGTGGCTCGTCCCTTCCGAAGGACG
>JAODMX010000097.1 GCA_025464735.1 Frondihabitans sp.
CGGCGAAAAGTACACCGGTCCCGTCAACTAGCCCCTCGCCTGCGCGACACCACTTTCTGCGCAGGGCACCGCTAATACACGGTGCCCAGGGCCGAATGTGGTGTCGACCGAGCGTGCCTCACGCGGGCACGACGCGCACGGCGAGCGAGTCGACGCGCGTGGCGATCACGGAGCTCGCAGCCCAGCCGGCCTGCACCCGGGCGAGCAGTCCGGCGAGCGCCGCGCGATCGAGCCCCGGCAGAAGTCCGAGCGAGACGACGACCTCCGGCGCATCCAATCGCGCCGACGGTGATCCGGCCGCCACGGTCACCGACGCCACCGACCGCTCCCCCGACGTCGCCGCCAGGAACGCCTCCGCGACCTCATCGTCGGCGTACGACGGAATCCACGGAAGATCTTGCGCGAGCGCCCACAAGGCAGGCCGCCTGACGCCGAACTCGGTCTCGGAACCCGGATCCAGCACCAGCAGCTGCGTCTCTTCCGCTGCGGCGGCGATGGCGACGCGACGTGACTCGGCGGGCACGGGCCGAGCCGCCGGATCCCACGCCGAGAGCGCGGCGACCGAGGTGAAGGCCGGCAGGACGGTCCGCCCATCGGGCCCGGCCACGGTCACGATTGCGAGCTCCTGCGTCTTGTCGACGGCCACACCGTGCTCGTTGACACCCTCATCACCGGCGTGGGCCATCAAGGGGATCAAAAGCCGAGCGTGCCTTAGCGCGTCGAGCACAACGCCTGCCGAGACCTCCACGGCCTGAAATGCATGAATGGCCTCAAGGAGGCGCGGGTCGGCAGATCCGTCGTCTCCCGCGTATGCCGTGTCGTGGCTCGCGAAGCTCCGACCTTCCCAGGGCCGACCTGCACTGTCGGCCCCAGACCCGCCCGTGGCCGACGTGTGCCGCTGCTCCTGCCCTGACGTGTCTGGAAGACCCTCGGGCGGCATCAGCGTGAGGCGACGTCGAGCGCCGCCTCCAGCGTGAACGCGCCCGCGTACAGAGCCTTGCCCACAATGGCCCCCTCCAACCCGAGCGGCACAAGCTCGCGGAGCGCGACGAGATCGTCGAGGCTCGAGATGCCACCCGACGCC
Source organism: Frondihabitans sp. (assembly GCA_025464735.1). Next base: position 1,085 of record JAODMX010000097.1, read on the forward strand.
ACGACGGGGCGATCTGTCCGCTCCATCACTTGGCGGAGCAGGTCGACGTTCGGACCGGTGAGAGTGCCGTCTTTAGTGACGTCCGTGACGACGTAGCGCGCGCATCCTGCGTCTTCGAGGCGTTCGAGGACCGTGAAGAGGTCGCCCCCCTCGCGAGTCCAGCCGCGAGCGGCAAGGGTGGTGCCGCGGACGTCGAGGCCCACGGCGATCGCATCGCCGTACTGCGCGATGGCGTGGGCGGCCCACTCGGGGTTCTCGAGGGCGGCTGTGCCGAGGTTGATGCGCTTGACGCCGGTCGCCAGGGCTTCCTCGAGCGACTGATCGTCGCGGATTCCACCGGAGAGCTCCACGTGGAGGCCGGTGACCTCGTTGATGACGTTCCTGATGACCGCGCGGTTGCTTCCCCGCCCGAAGGCCGCGTCGAGGTCGACCAGGTGCAACCACTCGGCCCCCTGGGACTGCCAGTCGAGCGCGGCATCGACGGGATCGCCGTAGTTGGTCTCGGTGCCGGCCTCGCCCTGCGTGAGGCGGACGGCCTTCCCGTCGGCGACGTCGACGGCGGGCAGGAGGGTGAGGGACGGGGTGCTGCTGAACTCGCTCATGAAGACTTTCGTAATGGGACCGTGGGTCGGGCCGACGGCCGACCCGGGACGTGGTGTTAGAGGGTCTGCAGCCAATTGGTCAGAAGCCGGATTCCCGGCTGCCCTGACTTCTCCGGGTGGAACTGGGTCGCCCAGAGCGGGCCGTTCTCGACGGCCGCAACGAACGGGCCGCCGTGATCGGACCAGGTCACGAGAGGCGGTTTCCGCGCACCGTGCCCGTCGAGGGTCCACTCCTGCGCTGCGTAGGAGTGGACAAAGTAGAAGCGTTCGTCTCGCACTCCGTCGAAGAGTTGCGAACCCTCAGGCGGGTTGACAGTGTTCCAGCCCATGTGTGGCACGACGTCGGCCTTCAGCTCCGCGACGACTCCGGGCCACTCGCCGAGGCCCTCCACCTCGGTGCCGCGCTCGACACCACGCTCGAACAGCACCTGCATACCGACGCAGATCCCGAGCACGGGTCGCCCACCGGCGAGACGCCGGTCGATCTTCTCCGCGCCTCGAACCGACTGCAGCTGGCTCATGACGGCGGAGAACGCCCCGACACCGGGCACGAAGAGACCGTCGGCCGACGCGACCTTGCCACTGTCGGCGGTCAGGTCGACGTCGGCTCCGGCGAGCTCGAGCGCCTTGATCGCGGAGTGGACGTTGCCACTGCCGTAATCGAGCACCACGACGCGAGGTTTGACCTCGGTCACAGAACGCCCTTGGTCGACGGGACGCCGGTGACCCTGGGATCCTTATCAACCGCTTTGCGAAGCGCGCGCGCGAAGGCTTTGAACTCGGCCTCGGCAATGTGGTGCGGGTCGCGGCCACTCTCGACGCGGAGGTGGATCGTGAGCCCTGAGTTGTAGGCGATCGCCTCGAAGACGTGCCGCACCATCGAGCCCGTGAAGTGCCCGCCGATGAGGTGGTACTCGAAGCCCTCGGGCTCGCCGGTGTGCACGAGGTAGGGCCGACCGGAGACGTCGACGACGGCCTGGACAAGCGCCTCGTCGAGTGGCACGAGAGCGTCGCCGTAGCGGCCGATGCCTCGCTTGTCGCCCAGCGCCTCCTTGAGGGCCAGGCCGAAGGCGATGCCGATGTCTTCGACGGTGTGGTGCACGTCGATCTCGGTGTCGCCCGTCGCCTTGACCGAGAGGTCGATGAGCGAGTGCTTCGAGAGAGCCGTCAGGAGGTGGTCGTAGAACGGCACGCTGGTATCGATCGACGACGCACCGGTGCCGTCAAGGTCGAGGGAGAGCACGATGCTCGACTCACTCGTGGACCGTTCGACCGTCGCCGTTCGCGCCCCTGCTGCAGTCGCTTCGCGGACCTCGGTCGCGTCGACGCTCGATTCACTCATGACCCGAGCCTAATGTCGCGCATGGCGTCGAGGAACGCGGTGGTCTCCGCTTCTGTCCCGGCGCTCACGCGGAGGTGGTTCGCGATACTGAGATCGCGCACGATGATGCCTCGGTCGAGAAGCTGCTCGAACACGGCGTGAGGGTCGTCGACACCTCCGAACAGAACGAAGTTCGACCAGGTCGGCCAGGGCTTGTAACCGAGCTCGGCAAGGGTCACGACGATGCGGTCGCGCTGAACCTTGATCTCGTCGACCATCGCGAGCATCTCGTCGGCGTGGCGGAGAGCTGCAACGGCGGCGGCCTGCGTGAGCGAGGAGAGGTGGTACGGCAGGCGGACGAGCCGCAGCGCGTCGATCACGCCCGGATCGGCGGCCAGGTAGCCCACACGGGCTCCGGCGAATGCGAACGCCTTACTC
>JAODMX010000119.1 GCA_025464735.1 Frondihabitans sp.
CTCGACCGCTCCCGAGACGCGCGACGACAAGAAGGTCGTCGTCGAAGCGCGCCCCATCGAGGGCACGGCCCCCCGGCGCCGTCGACGCAAGATCAGGTGGGGGAGCAACACGATCGCCGTCGTGTTCAGCCTCGTTTGGATCTTTCCCGTCTACTGGATGATCAACACGGCGTTCAAGCCGCGCCCCGAGGTGATGACGGCGACGCCGGAATTCCTCCCGGCGCATCCGACGATCAGCAACTTCGTCGTCGCGATCACGCAGTCCGACTTCCTGATCAACCTGCGGAACAGTGTGGTCGTCGTCATCGGAGCAGTGCTCTTCTCCGTGCTTCTCGGCTTCTTCGCCTCGGCGGCTCTCTCGCGATTCCAGTTCGCCGGTCGCCGCACGATCATGGTCTTCATCCTGGTCGTGCAGATGCTGCCGTCGACCGCGCTGCTCATTCCGCTCTTCCTGATCTTCAACCAGGCCGGCCTCATCGGCACCTACTCGGGGCTCATCCTCGCCTACGTCGGCGCGGTGCTGCCGTTCTCGATCTGGGTGATGCGCGGATTCTTCCTGGCGATCCCGATGGAGATCGAAGAGGCCGCGAAGCTCGACGGCGCGAGCACCTGGCAGATCCTCACCCAGGTGCTCTTCCCCCTGGTGGCGCCGGGCGTCATCGCGACCAGCGTCTTCGCCTTCATCGCGGCCTGGAACGACTACCTGACGGCCTACGTCTTCATGAAAGACCAGTCGCACTACACGCTGCCGCTCTGGCTGGCCTCGTTCTCCACCCCGACGACAGGCACCGACTTCGGCGGGCAAATGGCGGCCTCGGTGCTGTTCTCGCTCCCGGTCGTCGTGTTCTTCATGATCATCCAACGCAATCTGGTGACCGGCATGTCCGCCGGCGCCGTGAAGGGTTAATCGCATGACCTCGCTCGTTCCCGCCCCGTCCTCCCTGATCGCCGGATCCGGTGAGTTCGTTCTCGACTCAGCCACCCGCATCGAGGCACCCGAGTCACTGTCGGGCACCGTCGTCTGGCTGCAGGGGGCGCTGCGTCCCGCAACGGGACTGCCGCTGCGCGAGGCCGCGGGCGCTGTCGCGTCCGCCGGGACCTCCTCCGACACGAATCGGATCACGCTCGGCCTCGCTCCCGACCTCGGTGCCTCCGAGTACCGACTCGAGAGCGATTCCTCAGGCGTCGTGATCCGCGGCGGCGACGAGACCGGCGTCTTCTACGGTGCCGAGACCCTGCTCCAACTGCTGCCCGCCGCCGTCTACCGTCGGGCACTCGTGACGGGCGTGCGCTGGGCAGTGCCCGCCGTGACCGTCGTCGACTCGCCGAAGTTCGGCTGGCGGGGCGCCATGCTCGACGTCGCGCGGCACTTCCTGCCGAAGCACGACGTCCTGCGCTTCCTCGACCTGATGGCTCTGCACAAACTGAACGTGCTGCACTGGCATCTGACCGAGGATCAGGGCTGGCGGATCGAGATCAAGCGGTACCCGAAACTGACGAGCGTCGGATCCTGGAGGACCGAATCGCAGGTCGGTGCCGGCGAGGACGCTCCCGGCGACGGCCGCCCGCATGGCGGTTTCTACACGCAGGACGACATCCGCGAGGTGGTCGCCTACGCCGCAGCGCTCCACATCGAGGTCGTGCCGGAGGTCGACGTTCCCGGGCACTCGCAGGCGGCCATCGCCGCATACCCCTTCCTCGGCATCGGCGGCGAGTCGACGCAGCTCGAGGTCGGCACCCGCTGGGGCATCATCGACGACGTCCTCGCCATGGAGGAGACGACCGTCGATTTCTACCGCAACGTCTTCGACGAGGTCATGGACCTCTTCCCCGGCACCTACATCGGCGTCGGCGGGGACGAGTGCCCGCGTGACCAGTGGCGGGCCGACCCGCGCACGCAGGAGCTCATGCGGGAGCGGGGCTTCACCGACGAGAGCGAACTGCAGTCCTGGTTCATCCGAAAGCTCGACGATCACATCACCTCCAGGGGCCGGACACTCTTCGGCTGGGACGAAATTCTCGAGGGGGAGCTTGCGCCCAGCGCGACCGTCGCCTCCTGGCGCGGCATGACCGGAGCCGTCACCGCGGCGCGACGGGGTCACGACGTGGTGTCGTGCCCCGACGATCAGGTCTACCTCGACTACCGGCAGAGCGATGACCCCGAGGAGCCGATTCCGGTGGCGATTCCGCTGACCCTCCGCGACGTCTACGGCTTCGAACCGGTACCCGCCGTGCTGACGCCGACGGAGGCTGCGCACGTGCTCGGCGGCCAGGCGAACATCTGGACCGAACACATGGACTCTCCGCGCACGGTCGACTTCCTGGTGTTCCCGCGTCTGTCGGCCGTTGCCGAGGCCCTCTGGACAACCGGTGCTCGCGACTTCGACGAGTTCGGCCCTAGGCTCGAAGCGCACCTCGCGCGACTCGACGCCGTCGGCGTGGAGTACCACCACGCGGACGGCCCTCTGCCCTGGCAGAAACGACCGGGAATCCCCGGTCGGCCATCCACGCGGGAGGCGCGCAACGCCTACATCGCCGAACTCGTGGCGAACATATCCGACTGACTCGAAGTAAGGAACATCCCCGCTCGTGGAGATCATCATCCTGCCCACTCCGACGGAGGTCGGCCGGGTGGCCGCCTCCCTCATCGCCTCGGTGGTCACAGCGAAGCCCGACGCGGTCCTCGGGCTCGCGACAGGGTCCTCGCCCCTCGACATCTACCACTCGCTCGCCGAGCGGGTCGCATCGGGCGAGCTCGACTTCTCGCACGCCTCGGGCTTCGCCCTCGACGAGTACGTCGGCATCCCACTGGCGCACCCCGAGTCGTACGCGTCGGTGATCGCGCGCGACGTGACCGGGCCGCTCGGTCTGGATCCTGCGCGTGTCCGCGTGCCCGACGGGCGCGCTACTGACCTCGAGGCGGCGACAACGGAGTACGACGCTGCCATAGCCGCCGCAGGCGGCGTCGACATCCAGATCCTCGGAATCGGCGCGAACGGACACATCGGCTTCAACGAGCCGACCTCGTCGTTCGCCTCGCGCACCCGCATCAAGACGCTGGCACCATCCACCCGCGAGGCCAATGCGCGCTTCTTCGACGACCCGGCGGACGTGCCCACGCACTGCCTGACGCAGGGGCTCGGCACGATCCTCGATGCCAAGCGAGTGGTCCTGGTCGCGCAGGGCCGTGGCAAGGCCGACGCGGTGTCGGCAATGGTCGAGGGGCCACTCTCGGCCATGTGCCCGGGATCAGCGCTGCAGCTGCACGGGCACGCCACCATCGTCATTGACGAAGAGGCCGCGTCCAAGCTGACCCTGGCGGAGTACTACAAGTACACCTATGCCAACAAGCCGGAGTGGCAGCGTTTCGAGTGAGCGCGTGAGCGCGGTGGCCGTGGGCCGGGCGTTCGTCGTGCGCGGCGGTGTCGTGTACGACGGTACGGGCGCGGCGGCGCGGCGGGCGGACGTCGTGGTGCGGGACGGCATCGTGACCGGTGTGACCCCGCCCGGTGAGCATCAGGATCCTGATCTCCACGTTGTCGACGCATCGGGGCTCGAAATCCTTCCGGGCTTCATCGACGCGCACTCGCACGACGACGCAGCACTCTTCCGGTCGGGTGGCCTCGACCCCAAGACAGGTCAGGGCGTGACGACGTCCGTGCTCGGCAACTGCGGTCTCGGCGTCGCGCCCTCGCATCCCGACCTCGAGGCCTCGGCCGCGCCGGTGCTCGGGCCGTTCCCGCAGGGGCGCGCCTGGTCGACGTTCGCCCACTACCTCGTCGACGTCGCTTCGTCCGCCCGAGACGTGAACACGGCGGCCCTCGTACCGCACGCGCCGTTGCGTGCGGCCGTGCTCGGCTTCGAGCGTCGAGCCGCGACGCCGGCTGAGATCTCGCGCATCGCCGCCGCTGCTGGCGACGCACTCGACGCCGGGGCCGCCGGCGTCTCGCTCGGCCTGATGTACTCGCCGGGTGATAGCGCCGAGCGCCCCGAGCTCCTTGCGCTCGCCCGCGAGACGGCCGCGCGGGGCCGGCCGCTCGTGGCGCACATCCGCAACGAGGCCGACCACCTCCGCGCATCGATCGACGAGCTCGCCGACCTCGGCCGCACCGCCGGCACCGCGATCCACCTCAGCCATCTCAAGGTCACCGGCCCACGGAACGTCGGCACGATGCCGCAGATCATCGATCACCTCGACGCGCTTCGCAGCGCCGGGCTTGACGTCACCGCCGACGTCTACCCGTACGACGCCGGCAGCACGACGGTCGTGTCGCTCTTCCCACCCTGGGCGCAATCGCACGGGACGGCGGGGCTCATCCAACGCCTTCGCGACGCCGACTCCCGGCGGGAGGTGCTGGCGAGTCTCGCTGCGCCGTGGGAAGGCAGCGCTCTCGAGAACCAGTGGGCCGCGATCGGGCCGTCGCGGATTCTGTTGGCCGGGTTTCAGGATCCTGAGCTCTCGACCTTCGAAGGGTGCTCGGTCGCCGACATCGCCGCCGCCCTCGGCCAGGAGCCGCTCGAGGCGCTCGCCGACCTCGTCGTGGCGACCGCGGGGCAGCTCACCGTGATCGTCTTCCACACCGACTTCGAGGGCATGAAGACCGCGCTTGCGTGGCCGCACACGCTGGTCGGCAGCGATGGGCTGCCGCGCGAGAGCGGCTCAGTGCACCCGCGGCTGTACGGGACCTTTCCCCGCGCGCTGACGCTGGGCGTCCTGCCGCGAGCTGAGATGATCACGCGGATGACACAGGATCCCGCTCGTCGATTCGGTCTCGCCGGTCGCGGAACAATCGCCCCGGGTTTCGCCGCCGACCTGCAGATCCTCGATTCTGCGATGTATGTCGATCGCGCCATATACTCGTCGCCACGTCTGTCGCCGGTCGGCGTGCGAGCGGTCTTCGTCAACGGCGTGGCCGTCGGCCGGCCCGCGGGCGTCTTCCTGCCAGTCTCGTAGTGGACGGACGCGTCTCGCCAGCTTCGCGAGTGTGGGCAAACGGCGCGGCAGACTAGGGGCGTGACCGGCACTCTGTACCTCTGCGACCTCGACGGAACGCTGCTCGGGGGCGACGGACGACTCAGCGACTACGCCCGCGAGACGGTCAACGGACTGATCGCCTCCGGGGTGCGGATCTCGATCGCCACCGCCCGATCGCTCATCTCGCTGCGCCGCGTGGCCGGTGAACTTCACCTGGCCGAACCGGTGGTCGTCTACGGCGGCGCGTTCGTCGTCGATCCGATGACGGGCGAGCACCTCGTCGAGAATGTCATCGCGCCCTCTTTGGTGCGAAGGATCCTGGACGTCTGTGACCGACTCCGGATCCAGCCGCTCGTCTACTCACTCTCGGGCGACAGTGACACCGTCGCGTGGCGGAGCGGCGACGAGAGTGCGGGCATCCGCTGGTACATCGACGACCGCGCTGGCGATCCACGTTTTCGTCCCGTGCCCGCTGACGATGCCCTCCCGCGGGCGGGTGTGTTCTCGTTGTCCGTGATCGGCGGGGAGGCGGAGCTGGCCGCGGCAGCCAGGATCCTTCTCGCGGAGCTCGCCGGCGAGATCGCCGTCACGCTCCAGGAGGAGACCTACGAGGCCGGTTTGTTCTGGCTCGAGATCGGCGCGCCCGCGTCGACCAAGGGACACGGCGTCGAGGTGCTCCGGTCGCTGACGGGAGTCGAGCGGGTGGTGTGCTTCGGCGACAACCGCAACGATCTGGCGATGTTCGCGGCGTCCGACGAGTCGTATGCCGTCGCGAATGCCCTGCCCGAGGTGCGGGCGGCCGCGACCGCCGTCATCGCGTCGAACCTCGACGACGGTGTGGCCCGGTGGCTCGCCGCGGCCGACGCTCGCTAAACCCTCGAAGCCGGCCGCCGCGGTGGTCCTAGGACCACCGCGACAGCCGACGGCGAGGGTTTAGCGGGAGGCTCCGAGCACCGCCAACCCGTCGATCTCGACGAGCATCGCCTCGTTCGGAAGCCCGACGAACACGGTCGTGCGTGTGGGGAACGTGCCAGAGGGCACGTGCTCGGTGAGGTAGGCGGCGTAGGCCGTGTTCATCGTGGCGAAGTCGCTGCGCTGCGTCAGGAACACCCGGAGAGACAGCACGTCTTCGAAGGTGCCGCCGGCCGACTCGACGATCGCCCGGACGTTGTCGAGGGTGCGAACGGTCTGGGCGGCCACGTCACCGGGGAAGAGATACGCGCCTGTCGCTGGATCCTGCGGGCCCTGCCCGGAGACGGACAGGAAACCACCCTTCGCCACCCCCTGCGAGAATGTCGTCATGGGTGTCGGGGCTCCGTCGGTGACGAAGGAGGTTTTGCTGTCGCTCATGCAGAAGTCCATTCTTTCTCTGGTCGCGCCGGTGGGTCGTCGGCGTTCTACCGAGACGGTACTGCAACCCCGATGAGGCAGGAGACGCTGGCCATGACGCTCAGCACCGAGGTACCCACGAAGATCGACTTCACCGAGCGGGCGGAAGAGGTGCCGCTCGAGGAGCTGCCGACGCCCGTGCTGACGCTCGATCGCAACGCGCTGCGGAACAACATCGACACAATGGCGGCCTGGTGCCGCGCGTCCGGCGTCGATCTCGCCCCGCATGGCAAGACGACCATGGCACCGGCGATCTGGCGGCAGCAACTCGACGCCGGAGCCTGGGGGATCACGGTGGCCACCGCGTACCAGGCAGAGGTGGCGCGCGAGGCCGGGGTGCGCAACATCATCTTCGCGGGCACGACCTTTTCGCCCGACGCATTGGCGCGGCTCGCTGAACCCGGCAGTGACGTCTTGATGTGGCTCGACTCCGTCGCGGGCGTGCGACTGGTCGACGAAGCTCTGGGCCGGAGGAGCGGCACCGGCGCCGCGAGCGGAAGCACGGGCACGAGTGCCGCGAGACAGCTCCCCGTCCTCGTCGAGTTGGGCTCGCCCGGTGCCCGCACCGGCGCCCGCACCATCGAAGCCGCGCTCAGGGTGGCGCGTGCCGTCGCCGAGGCGGACCACCTCGTCCTCGCGGGCGTCGCGGGGTATGAGGGCGCGCTCAGCCACGAGACCAATCCGGGAGCGCTCCAGATCGTCGACGACTACCTCGCCACCATGATCGAACTCCACGACGTGATCGACGGCGAGCTGTTCGCCGACTGGCTCGCGCGCGGCGGCGATGTCGTACTGACCGCCGGTGGGAGCATCTACTTCGACCGGGTCGTCGAGGCGCTCGGCTTCCGGCACGATCCCGAGGGAGCCCGGGGCGTGCGGACCCGGGTCGTGCTGCGCTCTGGATCCTACGTGGCACACGATCACGGCCACTACCGACGCCTCACCCCGTTCGGGCGCACCGACGCGTCTGAGCGGTTCCTGCCTGCGCTCGACCTCTGGGCCAGCGTGATCTCGCGCCCGGAGCCCACGCTCGCCCTGTTGAACGTAGGGCGCCGCGACACCTCCGACGACGAGGGTCTGCCGCTCCTGATCGAGGCGTATCGCACTGCCTCCGGCGTCGGACACCGGATCCCGGGGGCGGTCGAGAGTGCGCGAGTCACCGCACTCAACGATCAGCACGCCTTCGTCGCCCTTCCCGCCGAATCGACGCTCGCGGTCGGTGACGTCGTGCGGCTCGGCATCTCGCATCCCTGCACGACGTTCGATAAATGGTCCGAGATCGCCACGATCGACGACGGCCGCGACGAAGGCCACGGTCTGCCGAGGGTGACCGGTCGCATCGTCACACGGTTCTGAGCATTTCGCCCACTTCGGGGTGACTTCGCGCATTTCCGCGACGTTCAGTCGAACCAGCGAAGCCGGGGAGCGCAGGATCCGAGGCAGATGTTTCCGATCTGTAAACAAACCTTTCAGTTAAGAAGGTTGTCTATTACAGTTGCCCCATGCCACGGATGAGTCGCCCCGGAACGCCCGCGCTTCTGCGCGTGCTGAACGACCGCACGGCTCTCGGCCTGCTACTCGAACACGGGCCGATGACGCGCAACGAGCTGGCTCGGCTCTCCGGTCTCTCGAAGCCGACCGCGGCCGAGATGATCCGACGGCTCGAAGAAGCAGAACTGATCGAGGAGTCAGGCGAGTCGTCCTCGTCGCGCGGCCCCGCCGCCCTGCTCTACCGGGTGCTGACCGATCGAGCCATCGGTGTCGCCCTCGACGTCCAACCCCTCGGCATCAGCGCGACCGTCGTCGATGCGACCGGCACCGTCTATCCCGTCGTCTACGAGGCCACCGACGACGCCCCGGCAGAGCCCGACGCGGCCGCCGACCTCCAGCGCCTCATCGACGCCGCCTGTGCTGCCGCCGCCCGCGACCCCGAGACGGTGACCGTCGTGTGTGTCGGGATCCAGGGCTCGGTCGAGCCTCGCACCGACGACCTCGTCTTCACCGATGAGCTCCCGGGTTGGCCACGGCACGGGGTGACCGACAGTCTGGCCAAGGCGCTCGGTGCGACCGTTCTCATCGAGAACGATGCCAACCTGGTCGCGATTGCCGAGCGGCGCGAAGGTGCGGGTCAGGATGCCGCGAGCTTCGCGCTTCTGTGGATGGGCAACGGGCTGGGGCTCGCCCTTGACTTCGGGGGCGTTGTCCACCGCGGGGCCGCAGGAGGCGCGGGCGAGATCGGCTACATCGGCGCACCCGTCGAGGCCCACGAGTACGACCCGGACGCGCGGCTCATCGATGACCTCGTGACCTCCCGCACAATCCAGATCCTTGCCACCGAACACGGGGTGACCGGCTCATCGCTGGATGAGATCCTCGAGGACCTGCCTGGGCATCCTGCACGCTCCGCGTTCCTCGATGCCCTCGCACCGCGGGTCGGACTGGTCGTGTTGCCCGCGCTTGCCGTGGTCGACCCCGAACAGGTCATCTTGCACGGGCCCATCGGAATCGCGGGCGGCGACGACCTCGCCCTCCGGGTCGAGGCGTGGTTGCACGAGCGCAGTCGGTGGGGAACGGCCGTTCGAGGCCCCGCGATCACAGTGACACCTGTGCTCAACGGCGCTCGCCACGTGCTCATCGACGCTGTCCGGGCCGCCCTCGTGGAGGCCGTCGCGCACCTGCCCGACGTCGAACCGACGGCGCTCGCCGACGTCTCGCCGGAGGCCCAACCGCCACCCGGCTGACACGCGCACCGAGCACCGCGCACCGCGGCCACGACGCAGCACCGCCACCAGGTCGAACGACGCCCTCCGGAAGGGCCGTTCGGTGCGCCCACAAGTTTCCACCAGCACCACTGATCCACCAGCACCACCGATCCACCCCGCACTGATCCACCCCACACCGACCGGCACCAACCCCAACGGAAGTGAGGCACCACCATGATCCGAAATACTCCCGCCAGACGACGGCTCCTTGCCGCCACCGGCCTCGCCCTCGCAGGCGCACTCGCTCTGAG
>JAODMX010000120.1 GCA_025464735.1 Frondihabitans sp.
GAAGACCGTTCGGGCGTCCGTCGAATCCGCGGGCCCCACGGCGACGAACGCGGGCGTGGCGCTGATCGAAGAGGCGTCCGATGACTCGATCGTCGTGACCGGCGATCCGGTGCGGCTCGGTCAGAGCTGCGACAACCTCATCTCGAATGCCCTGAAGTTCACGCCGCGGGGTGGCACGGTCACGGTCGAGTTGACGCGATCGGAGACAGAAGCGCTGATCACTGTCCGCGACACCGGGCTGGGCATCGCCCAGGCGGAGCTCGACCAGCTCTTCTCGCGATTCTTCCGCGCCAGCACGGCCACGCGAAACGCCGTTCCCGGTGTTGGCCTGGGCTTGACGATCACGAAGGCGATCGTGACAGCGCATTCCGGACACATGGAGGTCGAAAGCGAAGAGGGCGTGGGCACCTGCTTCACCATCCACCTCCCGCTGTTACGGTAGCGGCGTTGCCTGACTATCGCTTCGCAGGAGACCGGTGACGACTTCGCCCAGAGGGCCTGCGAGGTCGGCCGCCGTTGCCGACGCAAGAGGTTCCAGACCGGTTGAGGAACGAAGGAGCGCGATGCCGAATGCCGTCGCGATGGCGATTTGGGCTCGGAGGAGAAGGTGCCGCGTGCTCGGGTCATCGGCACTCCAGCCGACGACGGCCGCCATCCGCTCCGTATAGGAGTTCAGGGTGTCGCGGCGAATTCGATCGGCCTGCTCATCGCCAGAGGTTCGAATAAGCAGGAGCAACTCCAGGGGATGCTCCCCGCTGGGGAGATCGGCGACCCGCGTAACCAGACTCTCGACCATCCTTTCGAGAGTGAGACGGCTCTCCTCGGGTCGGTCCAGTTCCTCCACGACGCGCTCCAGACAGGCCGCGAACAGGCCCACCTTGTTGCCGAAGTAGCGGTTGATGAGCGCGACGTTCACCCCGGCGTCGTTCGCAATGTCGCGCACCGTGGTGGCGGAGTAGCCGTCGTACGCGAACCGCTGTCGGGCCGCCTGGAGCAGCAGGTGCCGCGTCTTTGCGGCGTCTCTCTGCTTGGCGCCAACGGCCGTGTCAAGTGTCATGCGTCCCTCTTCGTTCCGCTGTCACGCTAGCGCACGATTTCGGGCAAGTAAACAGAGGTTGACTTCGCCTGCACGGAGGCTACGATGCATAAGTCAGCACTTGTTTACATCGAGACCCGGAGAAGAATGTCAGAGACGATCCAGGAGCCCACGACCGGCTCCGTCCGTGTGGTTGGCGGCGACCACAAGCCGAATACGACCCTCATCCTCATCTATCTGATGCTCGGTGGGCTTGCCTACGCGGTACTCCAGTCGCTCGTCGCCCCAGCCCTGGCGACCATCGGCAAGGATCTCAACGCGTCGACCTCCAGCACGAGCTGGATCATCACCGCCTACCTCCTCTCCGCCTCGGTACTCACGCCGATCTTCGGTCGACTCGGCGACATGATGGGCAAGCGCCGCGTCCTGATCATCGTCATGAGCCTTCTGCTCGTGGGCACCCTGGTAGCCGCTCTCGCGTCCAACCTCGGAGTCCTGATCGTCGCCCGCATCCTCCAGGGAGCCGCGGGCGCCGTCCTGCCGCTCTCGATCGGCATCGTCCGGGACGAATTCCCCAAGGAGCGCGTCAGCACCATGATCGGTCTGCTGTCGGGCGTCTTCGGGATCGGTGCCGGCATCGGCATCGTCGCTGCCGGTCCGATCGTGCAGCACCTCAACTACCACTTCCTGTTCTGGCTGCCGCTGATCCTCATCGTCATCGCCCTGGCCGGGATCATCTTCGGGATGCCCGAATCGCCGATCCGCAAACCGGGCCGACTCGACCTGGTCGGAACCGGAGTCCTCACGATCGCGCTCGTCGCCCTCCTCCTCGCGATCTCCGAGGGCGAAACCTGGGGCTGGGGTGACTTCAAGACCATCGGTCTTCTCGCTCTCGGCGCCGTCGCCCTGGTGGCGTTCACGATCGTCGAGCTTCGCGTGAAGGCGCCCCTGATCGACGTCAGGCTCTTCAAGTTCCGCGGGGTGTGGACGGCGCATGTCGTCGCCCTCGTCTTCGGCTTCGCGATGTACGGCACCTTCGTACTCGTCCCGACGCTGCTTCAGCTCCCAGCGTTCACCGGCTACGGCTTCGGCAAGACAGCTTCGCAGGCAGGCCTGTACCTGCTGCCCACCGTGCTGATGATGATCGTCGTGTCGCCCGTCTCCGGATCCCTCGTCAAGAGGTTCGGCGCGAAGCCACCGCTGATCATCGGCGGCATCTTCATCACCGCAGCGTTCGTTCTCCCCGCCCTCTCGCACGGCCACGTCTGGCAGATCCTGCTCTCCGGGATCCTCACCGGCGCCGGTATCGGCTTCGGCCTCGCGGCCGCCTCGAACGCGATCATCGAGAGCGTGCCCATGGAACAGACCGGCGAAGCAATCAGCGCCAACACGATCGCTCGGACCATCGGATCCAGCATCGGCACGGCCGTCATCGCCGCACTCATCTCGTCGCACACGAAGATCTTCACCCTCCCCACGGGCAAGATCGGCCTGCCCTCGGGTGACACGTTCACCTTCGGGTTCTGGGTCTGCGCGGCCGTCGGCGCATTGGCGATCGTCACCGCGCTAGTCGCTCCCGGGATGCGCAAGCGCCTGCATGACGCGCACACGGTCGGCGTCGAAGACCTCGACACCGTCGGCGGGGCGCACTGACACGCCCGGCGCGGAGGTAGAACGCAGGGCCGGTTCCGTCGGCTCCTGGCTGCAAGAATGAAGGGTGCAAATCGAGCAGGAACCCTGCAGCGTCCGTCGGGCGGATCTCACCGGAACCGACAACGAGGCTGTGGGTCGTCTCGTCGGCGCCTACCTCAGGCAAACCGAGCGAGAGAAGGCGTTTCACCTAGGCCTACCCGAGCCGGGTGCCGATCTTCCCGAGCGCTACCGCGCCGAAGTCGACAACCCTGCGCGTGCCTACGAGCACGCTGAGGTGTTCGTTGCGGAGCTGGACGAGTCACCGGTGGGAGTAGTCGTCGTGCTAGAGGGTTCAACGGTTCGCGAGGTGAAGCGAGTCTGGGTCGATCCGAGAGCGCGCGGCCGGCGAATCGGCTCGGCGCTCCTGGACTCCGCGCTGAGCGAGGAAGATCTTCCTCTCCGACTCACCGTCTGGGACTGGCGCGACGATGCCATACGGCTCTATCGGAAGCGCGGCTTCATCACCGTTGCGTCGTGGGAAAACCGGCCGAGGCTCCTGTGCATGGAGCGCCCTGCGCACCCTGGAGCGACGGTGCAAAGCGCCTAGGCTCATCCCTGTGCGCCGCCAGTCTGCGGCCCGGTGTCGAACGAAAGGGAGGACGCGATGGCGAGTGGCCCCGCCGCGCGCAGCCTTCTCCTCCGGAAGGCCGAGAAGTACATCCTCAGCCACGGCCTCCTCGACCTCACCCTCACGGCAGTGGCCGAGGCGATCGGCTCCAATCGACGCATGCTCCTCTACCATTTTGCGTCACTCGACGACCTGGTGCGCGAGGCCGTGGGCGACATCATCTCGCGGAGAGAACTCACGACCCGCCTTGCCGAGATCCTGGGCGGCGGCGGCGAACTGGTCGCGCGTCTCGATGCCTGCTGGGCTCACATCGCCGATTCCGGGCAGGAGTCGTGGC
Source organism: Frondihabitans sp. (assembly GCA_025464735.1). The sequence continues at coordinate 3,634 of JAODMX010000120.1, forward strand.
ATCGCCTCTACTTCGCTCAACTGGGACGAGCGATCGAAGATCCGGCGACGTTCGAGGCGTTCCTCGAGCAGAGCCGCACCCGGATGACCTCTCTTGTCGCCGATGCCCTGATCCGCGAAGGAGTGCCGCGAGCCGAGCCTGTGGCCCGCTCCGTGTCCGCACTATGGAGCGGGCTGCAGATCGCGCTCCTCAGCGGGGCGTCGAGAGCCGAGCTCGCCGAAGCCCATCACAGAGCGGCCGAAGGACTCCTCGTGAACGCCGCTCGGGTGGGCTAGACAATCCATACTTCTGAACTCTATAGTTCAGAAATGACCGACTCTGCATCGACGACCGTGAAGCCATTCGTCATCGGCTTCTTCGAGCACATGAACCCGAACGGCATGACCGGGGCCACCTGGCGCCATCCAGACAACCGGGGGTCGGACTACCTCGACCTCGACTACTGGATGGCGCTGGCGAAAAGACTCGAGGCAGCGCACGCAGACTTCCTCTTCTTCGCCGACAGCTACGGCACCCCCGCCGTCGACGGGATCGTGCCTGATCGCGCGCTTCGCATGGCGGACCACATCCCGGCCGCCGACCCGTTCGCCGTGATCCCGGCCATCTTCGCCGTCACGAAACACCTGCCGGTCGTCGTCACGGCCTCGACGATCTTCGAGGAGCCCTATGCGAACGCCCGCCGCTTCGCGACCCTCGACCACATCTCGAAAGGGCGGATCGGGTGGAACGTGGTTACGAGCGCGGGAGCCCAGGCAGCCGCGGACTCGTTCGGGCGAGACCTGGTGCCGCACGACGAGCGCTACGACCGAGCCGACGACTACCTCGCCCTCAGCTACCGGCTCTTCGAAGGCAGCTGGGAACCCGATTCGGTGGTGAAGGATCGCGAGTTGGACGCCTACGCCGACCCTGCGAAGGTGCATCCCGTCCGCTACGAGGGGCCCTACTTCCGGTCGAAGGGAGTGTTCTCGGTCGAGCCGTCGCCGCAGCGGGTCCCGTTCGTGTTCCAGGCCGGTAGCTCGGGCCGTGGCCGCGAGTTCGCAGCGACCCATGCCGAGTGTGTGTTCCTGCAGGGCACGACGGTCGAGAATGATGCCACGTCGGTCGCCGACATCCGCGCGCGAGCGACCGCAGCGGGGAGGGACGGTGATGCGATCCGGATCCTGGTCGGGCTCACCGTGATCATCGGCGACACCCCTGAGCAGGCTCAGGCGAAGTACGAGGAGTTCGCCTCGTTCCACTCGGAGGAGATCGCCGCCTCGCAGTTCTCGCACTATTCGGGAGTCGACCTGCTCTCACTCGACCCCGACCAGCCGATCCCCGCCGGCAATGACCAGCTCAGTCAGTCCAACGTGCAGCGCTTCGAGGGCTGGACGGTCCGCGAGATCTTGAACGAGCTGAAGACGCGCGGAGTTCGCGGCATCATCCTGGTCGGCACTCCCGGCGAGGTAGCCGATCGAATGGAGGAGTATGCCGCGGCAACCGGGGTAGACGGGTTCCTGATGGAGACCTACACCAACCCGGGCACCTACGACGAGATCCTCGACGAGCTCCTGCCCGAGCTGCGCACTCGCGGCCGGGCGCCCGAGCCGTTCACGACCGCGACCCTTCGCGAACGGTTCCAAGGTGAGGGCCAGCCTCTGCTTCCGGACTCGCACCCCGCCGCCGCGCACCGCGTCGGTGGAGCTCACGGCGAAAGCGGCCTGGTCCAGGCCAGGGTGTAGCGGTAGTAGAACCGCTTCCCGGAAGAGCAGCGGCTCGCTAGCTGGCGCCCAGCAGCTGTCCAATCTTCTCGTAGAAGACGCCGGGGTCGCCGGCGAGCGACGCCTTGACCATCGCGGTCCACTCGTCGACGATCACTTCGATGGCGCCGGTGGCGAGGCCGTCCAAAGACGCCCGTGGGACGTCGCGGGCATCGATCTTGGGCCCGTCATAGCCGTCCGAGATCTCCGTGTCCGCCGCGCCGAGCAAGACGCCCTGCACGAACGTGCCCCGAGGCGCTAGTTCAGCGCGCACCCCATTGGTCATGTTCCACTCGGCCGCCTTGGCTGCGGCATAGGCACCCGCGCCCGGGACGGCGAACCACGACAGTGCCGAGAGGATGTTGATGATGGCGCCGCCGCCGTTGGCCGCGAGGATCGGGGCGGATTCGCGGATCACATCGAGCGTGCCCCAGAAGTGCGTGTCCATTTCACGGCGCACCTCGGCCAGGTCACCCGTGACCAAGCCTGCACCGGTCGAGATCCCGGCGTTGTTGACCACGAGCGTCACGTCCTGTGCGGCATCGACCGCCGCGACGACGGTCCCGTGATCCAGGAGGTCGAGCCTTAGCGGCACGACCCGTTCGTCGTCAAAGTCAAGGGTGCCGACGTCACGGGCTGTTGCGTAGACCCTGGTGACGCCGCGATCGAGAAGTTCGAGGACAAACTGCTTGCCGATTCCGCGGTTGGCGCCAGTGACGAGGGCGATCTGGTCCGTAATGTTCATAGATGTCGCGCTTCCTATTACTCGAGTGATTGCTTCGGCCGGGTCCGAATCGACCTGGCACGAGTTACGCTAT
>JAODMX010000157.1 GCA_025464735.1 Frondihabitans sp.
AGCAACCGCACCATCCCATCTGAGGAGACGCAATGTCGCGTTACACGCCACGGTTCATCCGCCCTCGAGTCGTCGCCGCCGCCGTGGCGGTGGGCGCCCTCGCGCTCACGGGGCTCGCTGTGCCCAGCTTCGGCTCGGCAGCTCACGCGGCCGCCGGTTCGTCGTCTGCCGCCAGCGGCAAGGTGACGAACCTCGCACACCTCGACTTTCTGCTCGACAGTGTTCCGCTGCCGACGGGTGTCCCCGGGCACTCGACCTACGACCAGGCCTCGAGCCCGACCGCGGAGGCTCCCTGGGTCTATGCGAACCACGAGGATGACGGGTCATACCAGCGCGTCGGGGGAGGGAACATTACCGATGCGGCCAAGGGGTGGTATGCCCAGGGGGCCTTCGACGCCGACGACATCGCTCGCTCGGCCGTGGTGTACCTGCGCGACTGGAAGCAGAACGGAACGGCGTCGAGCGAACAGCACGCGTTCCAGCTGCTTCGCGAACTGACGTATCTGCAGACGTCAACCGGACCGAACGCGGGCGATGTCGTCCTCTGGCAGCAGTCGGACGGAACGCTGAACCCGAGCGCCATCCCGGTGGACAACCCCAACCCGAGCGACTCTGGCAACTCGTACTGGCTGGCCCGAACGGTCTGGGCCCTCGGCGAGGGCTACTCGGAGTTCAAATCGAGTGATCCGGCCTTCGCCAGTTTCCTGCAGGAGCGCATGGACCTGTCGATCACAGCTCTCGACAGGCAGACCCTCGCAACGTTCGGATCGACCGTCGAGTCGAACGGCGTAGCCGTTCCGACCTGGCTGATCACCGGAAGCGCCGGGGCCTCAGCGGAAGCCGTCCTCGGGCTAGCTGCCTACGTCAAGGCCGATCCGCGCGACACCGCGGCACGCACCGCCCTGACTGAGTCGGCCGACGGCATCGCTGCGATGTCGAGCGGCAAGGTCGGGCAGTGGCCCTTCGGCGCCATCATCCCTGAGACCGACGCCCAGACCTACTGGCACGCCTGGTCCGGTCTCGCGCCCGCCGCCCTCTCTGAGGCTGCCGCCGTGCTCCACCGTCCGGACCTCTCTCAGGTGGCGGTCACGGCCACCGCGCAGTTCACAGCGCAGCTCCTGGCCTCCGGCGGGCCGGACAACGGCCTGTCGCCGACCCCGTCCGACACTAGCCAGATCGCCTACGGCGCCGACTCGCTGGTCGAGTCACTCCTCACAACGGCCGACGACACCGGGAACACCGGACTCGACGCCCTCGCGGCCACAGCCGCCGGCTGGTACTTCGGCGCGAATCCGGCCGGTGTCCCGGTCTACTCGGCGGCGACCGGAGACGGGGTCGACGGAATCAGCGCCACGGGCGAGCCGAACCTCAACTTCGGGGCCGAGTCGACGATCCACACCGAGCTGTCAATGCTCGCCCTCGACGCGCATCCGTCGGTCCGGACTTTGGCCGAAAGCTTCACCTCGACGACCGCGGTTGACGGCCAGAAGGTCGTCGAAGCGGAGTCGGGTGTCCTGACGGGTTCCGCGACTGTTGTGACACCCGCGTCGGCTTCCATCGGTGCGGCCACCTGGTCCGGCGGGAAATACGTGCAGGCCGCCTCGGGGTCGACGATCACGGTGACCGTCCCGGCCTTCGCCGGGCCCGTCCAGGTCTACCCGGTCGTGAACCGGGGCACGAGCCCCGCTGGCACGACGCGATGGACGTCGTCGTCCGGCGCAGTGACGACCGCGCTGGGATCGACGCCCAACGGGGGAGTCGGAGCCCAGGGCATCGCCACAACTGCCACCGAACTGAAGCCGCTGTCGCTCAGCCACGAGGCTCCGGCCGGCACGACGACGATCACGGCGCGGGTGTCGGGAACGGCCCAGATTGACGCCCTGCTCCTGCAGCCGGTGATCTCGCACCTCGGGCTGAGCGGCCCGGCGGGGGCATACGGCCTCTACGTCAACGGTGCGACACACGCCGCCTCCGAGACCGTGACCGTGCCCTCGTCCGCGACGGTCAGCAGCTACGACTCCTCGGGTCGGCTGATCGGCCACGTCACCGTGCACGGATCTGCGACGAGGATCCGGGTCGCGGCCGGCGGGTTCACGACTGTGGCTCCGTAGACAGGAGGCGTCCGATGACGCGGCGCTCGGACCTATAGTCGAATGCATGTCCGACCTGCCTCTCGTGGTGCTGCGAGCGCGAACCCCCGCCGACCTGGATGTCTTGTTCAGCATCGCAGCCGATCTCGATACCTGGGAGGAGCGGCATGCGTCCCCGCCGGCCCCGACAACCAGGGAAAGTTTCGACGCGAGACTTGCGCGCACGGCCGAGAGTGATGCATCCGAAGACTCGGTCACCTTTGTGATCGATGTCGAGGGCACAGCAGTCGGCAGCGCGTCGCTGTTCGACTTCGACACCTTTGCCGGCCATGCCGAGGCGGGAATCAGCCTGGTGCCGGAGGCTCGGGGTCGCGGTATCGGCACGGCAGCGATCACGCAGCTCGTCGAATTCGGGTTCGTGCGCCGCAACCTGCGCCGGATCCATCTCCAGGCGATCGCGTCGAACCCGGGCGCGATTCGCGCCTACGAGAAGGCAGGCTTCGTGGTCGAGGGGCGGCAACGGGAGCATGCGTGGGTGCGAGGCGGCTACGAGGACATCGTGCTCATGGGAATCCTGCGCGCGGAGGACGACTCCATCAGGTGACCGTGATCAGGCCAGTGCTGTCAACGTGGCTTGGATCCGGTGGCCGTTCTGAGCGAAACAGGTCCCGGCGTCAGCGGTCCATGTCGTCATGGATGCTCGCGTCGATGACGTGGCGAGGACAGCGGATCCTTGCGTGCCTGCGACCGTGAGGGTGAAGACCTGGCTCGGGCTTGAGAGACCCGTGCGCATGTAGAGCGGGAATTTGTGGGAGGGTGCGTGAGGCCGTGGGACGGCTTGGCAGGCGGTGTCGATGCAGACTTCGAGGTTGGACGCGGGTTGGGCTTCGAACCAGGCCGACGTGGTCCAGGTGACCTGCGGCGAGACCACAGCGGAGTCCATGGCGCCGCACCTGACACCCCAACACTGAGTGGAGGTGCAACCCGTGGCCGCTGTGCCGAGACTCCCGACGAGGACGACGGTCACGGGCATCGGCTGGCGACCGACGCCGACTTCGACGTCGTCGACCGCGCTGCCGAACTTGCCCGAGAGCGCAACGTTCCGATGGCGCAGGTCGCGCTGTCCTGGCTACGAACGCGACCCGGTGTCGTCGCCCCGATCGTGGGGGCCTCTACCGAGCCCCGAGTACCGCGTAGCGATGCATCGTCACGCCCCGGTCGAACGAACGCTGTTCCAGGAGGTCGAGCTCGAGGGGCTCGTCGAGCGTGTCGAAGGGGGGACGGCCGGCTCCGAGTACGACCGGGTGTGTGAACAGCAGGAGTTCGTCGAGCAGGTGTGCCTGCAGCAACTGCGTAGCGAGGTTTGCGCCGCCGATGCCGATGTCGCCGTCGGTGTCTCGCCGCAGCCGGGCCAGCTGATCGACAGCGTCGTCGCCCCCGATGATGCGCGTGTTGTGGTCCGCCGTCGTACGCGTGCGCGACACGAGCACCTTGGGGATCTCAGTCCAGATCCTGCCGAATTCGCGCAAGAAATCTGGAAGTGACTCGTCTGTGCGAGCGTTCGGCCAGAAAGGATCCATCATCTCGTAGACGACGCGGCCTTCAACCATCATCGACATCGCTTGTGCTCGTGCGTTGAACTCGCGATGCAGAGACTCACCGAGCCGGACCCAGCTGGGGCCCTCGAGCTCGCCGTGTTCACCCACCTCGCGCTCGATGAACAGATCGAGCGAGACATTCATCCAGTACACGAACCGGCCGGCCATGGGTGCTCCTTCTGTGAGCTTCCCCCGGAATCGCGGAGGAATTGGTTACGCGGCTTTGGGCTGAATCGTAGTCGCGTCGGCGGTGGCTGCCCGGCTAGCGCGGCGGGTCTCGTGACCGAGCACATGTCCGAGCGATCCGCTCGCTTTACAGCAAGGCCTGTCGAGAGGAAATTGACCGCACGAGCTGGAGGTGGGCAATATGGCCAAGGTCGACTACTTCGAGATCGGGACTCCAGATCCCGGCGCGACAAAGGCTTTCTACGAGGGCGTGTTCGGGTGGAAAATCGAAGCTCCGACAGGTCCTGCGAACTACAGCATGATCGGTGCGGCCGAGGGCGGTGTCTGGGACACGAGCACCCTGGGAGGCGGCGCTTATGCGGTCTTCTACATCAATGTCGACGATGTTCATGCCACCGTGGACAAAGCTGTGTCGCTCGGTGCGTCCGTCGTCATTCCGGTCACGGACAATGGCGCGATCTTCTTCGCGCACCTGCTCGATCCTCATGGCAGCAGAATCGCGGTGTGGCATCCGAAGCCGTCCTCCGGGTGACCCGTGAACGACCTCACGCACGCGAGCAGACTGGCTAGTGCACGCTGCCGTGGGAGCGTCGCCCGATCGTCCAATAGCCGATCGCTCCCAAGGTATTGAGGGTGCTTGCCACTCGCCAGAGATTCTTGTCTCCGCGCACGAGGTCCGTGGGTCGCCTGGCGATATCTCGCAGTGTGAGAGCCGCGATGATGGACTGTGCGATCAACGCTGCAGGAATCACCCACGCTGGTCGAGCCCTGCGATTGGAGTTCATGGCGAGAGACTAGCCCACCTGATGACCGCCGACGCTAGCGAAGGCGCGCACCGGGAACGTCCCAAAGCCCTCGATCGCGGGTGCGACGGCCGTGAATCGGGCGCCGGTCGCGGGGAGGCTGCCAAGGTTGGTGAGGTGCTCGATGACGTGGATTCCGGCTGCGAGCAGGAGGGAGTGGGCGGGTCTCTCGCCACCGGATTCGGTGTCGTCGATGTTGAGCGAGTCGATCCCGACGAGACGGACGCCCGCATCGACGAGATAGCGCGCACCATCTTCGGTCAGGAACGGTGCCCCCGTGGCGTACGCGGGAGTACCGAAGTGCTCGTCCCAGCCGGTGTGGAGGAGGACCGCCTTGTCGTGCAGGTCGCGATCGGCCAGTGTCAGGCCGGCGATGCCGCGACGTTCGGGAGTCCAGGTGTCGGTGAGGTGGAAGACCTCGGCCGGCACTTCGACGAGGCTGTCGAGACTGAGACCCGCCAGGTCGGCGCCTTCTTCGTAGCGATGGTAGGGGGAGTCGAGGTAGGTGCCGGTGTTGCCGATCATCGTGATCATGTCCATCGCGAATTCCGTGCCTGGTGCGTACCGGGACCGAGAATCCGCTCGGGTGAGGTGTGGGCTGATGATAGGTGCCGGAAGCCCCGGATACGTGATCATCCCCGCCCGGATCCGGTGGCTGAGATCGATCACGAGCCGCTCGGCTGGTGGGCTCGCCTGCTCGGTATTGCGGCTGCCGCGATGTTGCTCTTCGACGATCGTGAGGTTACGGAGGTCGACGGACTGGACGAGTGCCAACCCGAGATGCTGAATGAGGAGTGCGCTAACCACTGCCTCGTCGGTGTCGACTCGCGGGACGTCCAGGCGGAAACCCTCACCGCGGATCCCGCCGCCGTTGGCGAAGCTGATGTCAAAGTCGAAGTGGGCGCGGTAGTCGGGCATGCCCGATGTTCCCATTGCTCTTCGAGGCCGAGCAACTTCGGCTGAGGTCCCGCTAGCGGCTAAACCCTCGCCGCCGGCTGTCGCGGTGGTCCTAGGACCACCGTCGTGGCCGGCGGCGAGGGTTTAGCGGCGCGGGGCGCGGCGTCGTGCACGGATCAGCGCAGGGCGCAGTCGGGGGTTCGCGTGGGGGCGGCGGCGATGACGGTCTTCGTTGCGGGAGACACGATGACGGTCGGGTTGAGAGTGCGGAGGATGTGCCCGGAGTGGGTGGTGACGTGGACAGTGGCTGTGTAGCAGAGGGCAGAGTGATCGCGGCGCGGATAGCCGCGCGCCGGGTGCGCCAGGACGATGGAGGTGGCGAACGTCATGAAGTCATCCCACAGCGCGCGATGTGGTTCGCCGTCGAGGGCCTGCTGCCATCCGCCTTGCCAGTGCGAGCGGATGTGGACGTAGCCGGACCGGTTGTCTCCGCAGAGGAGAGCGACGTGGCCGAGGCCGTGGGCGGTGAATTGCTGGACGGTCGTGGATCCGAATCCGGAATTGCAGAGTCCGATCGTTCCGGGAGGGAGATCGGGAAGCATGATGCGGGAGCGACCGAGGGCCGCCTGCTGACTCGCATTCGCCGCCGCCGGGACGGCCAGTGCCGCCGGGACGGCCAGTGCCGCCGCGGGGACCGCCAGCGCGGCCGCCGGCAGAAGAGCGGCCAGCGCGAAGGCGGCGATGGCGAGGGCCGAGCGTCGACGGCGTGATTTCATCGCTTGCTCCTGAGGAGTTGGGGGAGGTGTCGGGGGGTCATGTCGGGCAGGTACGCTCGGGCCAGGGCTGCTCCGATCCTGGGGAGGTCGAGCGGGTCCGCGTAGGTCATGATCAGCTTCTCGTAGTCGGGTTGAAATTTCTTTTTGAAGTTGAGCAGCGAACGGAATCCGTAGGCGGGCTCGAGGGTCCTGCCGATGAAGGCGAGGAGTCTCTCGGTCGGTTCGAGTTCCGTGTCATCGGTGGTCGGAGTCGACGATGCCAGTGGGGCCGCTGACAGACTGAGGAATTCGAGGTCGTCAGCTTGGGCCTGCACGGCGGTCGACGCAATGACGAACTCCATCACGCCGTTCATCGAGTCGGGTCGGCGACGCATGAAATCCAGGGTCCAGCCGATCACGGATCCGTCGCGGTAACTCGGCAGCCAACTCGTCACGGCGAGAACGTGGTCGGCGTCGTCGATCGCCAGCATCAACGCAACGGACCT
>JAODMX010000158.1 GCA_025464735.1 Frondihabitans sp.
ACCGGCCACGAAGAGCAGTGGATCCTGATCGGTGGATAACCCTGTGAGCAACCTGTTGACAGAGTGCCGTACCGACACAGTGCCCTATGACACAGTGCCTTGACGACACAAAGCCCCTGAAGACACACCGGGTCGCATCCACCACCACCTGCGCCGCGCGAAGAAGTGAGAGAACAGTGACGAGCACGATCGACCCGGTCCAAGGGCTCTGGCGATCCGTTCTCGCCGGCCTCACGACCGACGACCGAATCACGCCCCAGTTGCACGGCTTCGTGAGTCTCGTCGAGCCGAAGGGCATCCTCGGCGACACCCTCTACCTCGAAGTTCCCAACGAGCTCACCCGCGGAATGCTCGAGCAGCGCATTCGTGAACCGCTCCTCGAGGCCATCTCGGCGCTCGAAGACACGACCGTGTCCAGCTTCGCCATCACGGTCAATCCCGACATCACACCCGACACCCTCAGCCAGCCTCAAGAGGCCGCCGAGACTCCGCAGTACGTCGATGCTCCGTTCGTCCCCACTCCTGTCGAGCCGCCGCCGGGCAGCAAACGCAACGATGCGCGTCTGAACCCCAAGTACAGCTTCGACAATTTCGTCATCGGCGCCTCGAACCGCTTCGCCCACGCAGCGGCCGTCGCGGTCTCGGAAGCGCCGGCCAAGGCCTATAACCCGCTCTTCATCTACGGCGAGTCAGGCCTCGGCAAGACCCACCTCCTGCACGCCATCGGCCACTACGCCGAAAGCATGTATCCCGGGATCCGGGTCAGATACGTCTCCAGCGAAGAATTCACCAACGACTTCATCAACTCGATCGCGAACAACCGGTCGAGCCAGTTCCAGCAGCGCTACCGCGACATCGACATCCTCCTGATCGACGACATCCAGTTCTTGCAGGGGAAAGACAGCACGCAGGAAGCCTTCTTCCACACCTTCAACACCCTGCACGACCACGACAAGCAGTTGGTCATCACCAGCGATCTTCCACCGAAGCATCTCACCGGTTTCGAAGACCGCATGAGGTCGCGCTTCGAGTGGGGTCTGATCACCGACGTCCAGGCGCCCGACCTCGAGACCCGCATCGCGATCCTCCGCAAGAAGGCGCAGAGCGAGAAGCTCCAGGTGCGCGACGAGATCCTCGAGTACATGGCTTCGAAGGTGTCCAGCAATATCCGCGAACTCGAGGGAACCCTCATTCGGGTCACCGCGTTCGCCAGCCTCAACCGGACCGCCGTCGACCTCGCGCTCGTTCAGACAGTCCTGAAAGACCTGATCACCCTCGACGAAGACAATGTGATCGCGCCGGTCGACATCATCAATCACACCGCTGACTACTTCAAGCTGACGGTCGACGACCTCTACGGATCCTCACGATCGCAAGCGATCGCCACGGCCCGGCAGATCGCGATGTACCTCTGCCGAGAGCTGACCAACCTGTCACTGCCGAAGATCGGCCAGCTCTTCGGAGACCGCGACCACACCACGGTGATGTACGCGAACAAGAAGATCTCGGAACTCATGAAAGAGCGCCGCTCCATCTACAACCAGGTGACCGAGCTGACCAGCCGCATCAAGCAGGATCACCGCTACAAGTAGAGCCGGGCCCGCAGGATCCTCTCTTCCGCACCACCACCCACCTCCCGCCCGCGAGACGCCAGAATTCGCGCTCCCGCGGAAAAGTGAGTGGCGAGTTGTGGAGCTCAGGGCGGCCAGGTTGCCAAACACGCTCCCCCAGAAAAACGTGTTGACCCCGATTCGTCGGCCTTAAGGCGGACAATTTCCCACAGTGTGGATAACCTGTGGAAAGTCGTGGATAACTGGGCATGAATTGTTCATTCCGACGGGTCGCCTGTGAATGACAAGAATTCGCGGAGAGGTCGAGCCCACAGGTCCACCCCAACGCCTCCACAATCCATCAACAAGTCACACTCGTGTAGTTTCCAGTGGCCAGGCGGTTATTAACAAGTTATCCACACTGTGCACAACGGTTAAGACTGTTATTCCTTCTTAGAAGAAATGAGAGAGAAGCCAACCTTGTGGATCGTTCGGTCACCTGTGAACCCGCGGAACCACCTGGAGAATTGCTGTGCCAGTATTAACCGGCCAGGCTCGATTGAGGTCTGCCGACGTGTGTTTCCGATAGGGGTCAAAGCGTGAAGTTCCAGGTCAACCGCGATGTCTTCAGCGACGCTGTCTCCTTCGCTGTCAAGCTGCTGCCCCAGCGAACGACCCTGCCGATCCTGAGCGGCGTTCTCATCGAGGCTCACGAAGGCGGATTGACTCTCTCGTCGTTCGACTACGAGGTTTCGTCTCAGACCAATATCGCTGCTGAAGTCGACGAACCGGGTACGGTGCTGGTCTCCGGGCGTCTCCTGGCTGACATCGCAAACCGCCTGCCGAACGCACCGGTCACCTTCACCGCGGAAGAGACTCGCATCAGCGTCTCCTGCGGTTCTGCGAACTTCTCCCTGCTGAGCATGCCCGTCGAGGAGTACCCCACCCTCCCCACGGTGGGTGAGCAGTCGGGTGTCGTTCCCGGAGACGCTTTCGCACTTGCGGTCTCGCAGGTCGCCGTCGCCGCGTCTCGCGACGACGTCACGCCGGTCATCACCGGTGTCCAACTCGAGGTGACCGAGAACGCGCTGTCACTCGTGGCGACCGATCGCTATCGCGTCGCTGTCCGAGGTATTCAGTGGGATTCCGGATCCGTCGGGAGCACCGAGACGCTCACCGCCCTCGTCCCGGCCCGCACTCTGCAGGAGGTCGGCAAGAGTTTCGGCAATGCCACGACCCTCAGCGTCGCCATCACCGGCAGCGAAGACCGCGAGCTGATCGCGTTCCAAGCCGACAACAAGATCGTCACATCGCTTCTGATCAAGGGCAATTTCCCTCCCGTCAAGCGACTCTTCCCCGAGACGGTCGAGAACTACGCGGTGATGAACACCGCCGACCTCGTCGAGGCAACTCGTCGCGTCTCGCTCGTCCTCGAGCGCGAAGCGGCCCTCAGATTCACGTTCACGATCGACGGCCTCACGCTCGAGGCAATCGGGAGCGAACAGGCGCAGGCGTCAGAGTCGATCGACGCGCTCCTGACCGGAGAAGACACGGTGGTTTCACTGAAGCCACAGTTCCTCCTGGATGGGCTCGGTGCAGTGCACTCGGAGTTCGTCCGTATCTCGTTCACCAAGACCGAGAACCCCAACAAGCCGGGGCCCGTACTGATCACGAGTCAATCCTCGAAAGACCAGCCGGGAGCGGACAGCTACAAGTACCTTCTCCAACCCAATCTCCTCCTGCGCTGATCGCGCACTCAGAAGAACGCGCGCCAAATCAAGCGACGCACGCTCAAGAACAAAGGAATCTCATGCACATCGGCCTCATCGGTCTCGGCAAAATGGGCAACAACATGCGTGCGCGTCTTCGCGAGCACGACATCGAGGTGACCGGCTACGACACCAACCCCGCGGTCTCCGATGTCGCAACCCTCAAAGATCTCGCCGCCGCTCTCCCCGCACCCCGCATCGTCTGGGCGATGGTCCCATCCGGCCACATCACCGACGCGGTGATCAAGGAGCTTTCGGAGGTTCTGTCCGAGGGTGACCTCGTGATTGACGGAGGTAACTCCAAGTTCACAAGCGACTTCGAGAGCGCCAAGCTGCTCAACTCCAAGGGCATCAACTTCGTCGATGCCGGCGTCTCGGGCGGCGTGTGGGGCCTCGAGAACGGCTATGGCCTCATGGTCGGCGGTAGCGATGCCGACGTAGCGACGGCCATGCCGATTTTCGACGCTCTTCGCCCCGAGGGTCCTCGCGCCGAGGGCTTCTCGCACGTCGGCCCGTGCGGTGCCGGCCACTACGCGAAGATGGTCCACAACGGCATCGAGTACGCGATCATGCAGGCGTACGGCGAGGGCTACGAGCTTCTCGAGACACGCAAAGACCTGATCAAAGACGTGACCGCCACGTTCAAAGCCTGGCAGCGGGGCACTGTGGTGCGCTCCTGGCTGCTGGAGCTTCTTGTGCTTGGCCTCGAACAGGATCCTGCGTTCGAAGAAATCTCGGGCTACGTCGAAGACTCGGGCGAGGGCCGCTGGACGCTCGAAGAGGCGATCGATAACGCCGTGCCGATGCCCGCAATCAGCGCGTCGATCTTCGCGCGCTTCGTTTCGCGACAGGGCGATGGCTCGCCGGCGATGAAGGCCGTCGCAGCGCTGCGCAACCAGTTCGGTGGCCACGCGGTCAAGAAGGCCGACTAGGTCGATCAGGCCAACGAGGCAATCGGCCCGCGTGCGTGTACTCCATCTGAGTCTCACCGACTTCCGCAACTACGAGTCTGCTGAAGTCTCGCTCGTGCGCGGGCCGAACCTCTTCGTCGGTCGAAACGGCCAGGGCAAGACCAATCTGGTCGAGTCGCTTGGCTATCTGGCGACACTCGCCTCTCATCGGGTCTCATCCGATGGCGCCCTCATTCGTCAGGGTGCCGACTCAGCCATCATCCGGGCGCGGCTCGAGAGCGCCGACCGTGACGTCCTGGCCGAGGTCCAGATCAACCGCTCGTCACCGAATCGGGCCCAGATCAACCGCGGGGCGATCAAGCCTCGTGAGCTCCCCCGACATTTCTCCAGCGTTCTCTTTGCTCCCGAAGACCTCGCGCTGGTCCGGGGAGAGCCGAGCGGGCGCCGCCGATTCCTTGACGAGCTCCTCGTCGCACGCACTCCACGACTCTCCGGTGTTCTTAGCGACTACGACCGGGTACTCCGGCAGCGCAACACTCTGCTGAAATCCGCCAGAGCCTCGCGTGTTCCGGCCGACAAACTCGGCACGCTCGACATCTGGGACGACCGGCTGGTCGTCCTCGGCAGCGAAATCATTGCCGCGCGAGACCAGCTCGTCGCGGCCCTCCAACCCAAGGTGGCTGCGGCCTACTCCGCCGTGGCCGGCGACGACCACCAGGCCCAGCTATCGACAGTGGTCAGTATCCGCGGGCAGGCGGCCGACCCCGAAGATGCGCCCGGTGACGTCGAAAGACCGCAGGATCCCATCGCGACCGACGAGATCGAACCGCGCTTCCGCGAGGCGCTCGCCCGGGTACGCCCCGCAGAACTCGATCGCGGCATCACCCTCGTCGGCCCGCACCGCGACGACCTGTTCCTCTCCCTCAATGGTCTTCCGGCTCGGGGTTATGCCAGCCACGGCGAGTCGTGGTCGTTTGCGCTCGCCCTCAAGCTCGGTTCGGCGGCCGTCCTGCGCACCGATTCGGTCACCGGCGACCCGGTGATTGTCCTCGACGACGTCTTCGCCGAACTCGATCGCTCGCGCCGCGAGCGGCTGGCCGACTCCGTCGCGGACTACGAACAGGTCCTCATCACCGCGGCGGTGGAAGAGGATGTGCCCGAGCGCCTGGCGGCACACACCGTCCGGATCTCGAAGGGGACCATTCTCGAAGGGGTCGAATCATGATTCCGGGCCACAAAGATCCTGCGGGTCGTGATTCTGACGACAACGAGGCGCAGCGGGTCTATCTCCGGTTCCGCAAGGTCTTCGGCGACCCGTCGACAAGGTCGCGGGACGCCCGCCGGCGCATCGCGCGCGCCGGGGCTCCGAGCCAACCATTCGGATCGGGGCGTGATCCTCGGGGAATCTCCGATGTGATCCTAGGCGTCACGACCGAGCTCGGCTGGAACTCCACTTTGGCTCAGTCGGATCTCATGGCGGCATGGCCCCAGATCGTCGGCGAAGACCTTTCCGGGCACTCCACTCTCGTGGCGATCGAAGACGGAACACTCACTGTCCAATGCGAGTCGACGGCGTGGGCCACGCAGCTGCGTTTGATGCGTGCCCAGGTGACGACAGCCATCATCACGACCTACCCGGAGGCCGGCATCGAGTCGATCCGTTTTCTAGGCCCCAACACCCCGACCTGGAAACGCGGTCCCAGATCGGTTCCAGGGCGGGGTCCTCGCGATACTTATGGCTGACAAGGGTGAATCGGTCACTCGACCTCTGAAAATCGCTCTGAGGGCGTATTTTGCCCTTTCGCGGAGCCTCCTGAGGTAGACTTGTGGAGTCGTCCAGGGGCTTCTGGCATCTCCCATCAGGGGTGCTGACAGAGGCCCCGTGCGGCGTCACGAGCTAAAAACGGCAGGAGCCCCACAACTGATGTCACCGAATTCGCCAGACGGTACCGACCACTCCTACGAAGCAAGCGACATTCAGGTTCTCGAAGGCCTTGAGGCGGTCCGCAAGCGACCGGGCATGTACATCGGCTCAACCGGCCCGCGCGGTCTCCACCACCTTGTTCAGGAAATCGTCGACAACTCGGTCGACGAAGCGCTGGCGGGCTACTGCGACACGATCCACGTCACCATTCGTGAAGACGGCGGTATCCGGGTTGTCGACAACGGGCGCGGCATCCCCGTTGACATCCACCCGATTGAGAAGAAGTCGACGGTCGAGGTGGTTCTCACCGTCCTGCACGCCGGTGGCAAGTTCGGTGGTGGCGGCTATGCCGTCTCGGGTGGTCTGCACGGCGTCGGTTCGTCAGTGGTCAATGCTCTCTCGAGCGAGCTCGATGTCGAGGTTCATCGGCAGGGTTCCGTCTGGCGCCAGAGCTTTACCGACGGTGTGCCTGTCGCGCCCCTCGCCGAGGGAGAAGCTGCCAGCGACACCGGCACGATCATCACCTTCTGGCCGAACGCGCAGATCTTCGAGACCGTTGAGTTCGACTTCGAGACGCTGCGGTCACGATTCCAGCAGATGGCGTTCCTCAACAAGGGGCTGCGCATCACGCTGGCCGACGAACGTCCGGTCGAGGAGGGCGAGACGGCGCGCTCGGCTGACTACCTCTACGCGAAGGGCCTCGAAGACTACGTCGAATACCTCAACTCGTCGAAGAAGACCGAGGTCGTCCACGAAGACATCATCTCGTTCGAGGCCGAAGACACCGACCGCAACATGGCCCTCGAGGTCGCGATGCAGTGGAACACCTCCTACACCGAGAGCGTCCACACCTACGCAAACGTCATCAACACTCACGAGGGTGGTACCCACGAAGAGGGCTTCCGTGCCGCGCTGACCACGGTGGTCAACAAGTACGGCCGCGAAAAGGCCCTCATCAAGGAGAAAGACGACAACCTGTCGGGCGAAGACGTCCGCGAGGGCCTCACCGCCGTCATCTCGATCAAACTCAGCGAGCCCCAGTTCGAAGGTCAGACGAAGACGAAGCTCGGCAACACCGAGGCGAAGTCGTTCACGCAGAAGGTCGCTTTCGAGCAGTTGAACGACTGGTTCGACCGCAACCCGAAGCAGGCCCAGTTCATCATCCGCAAGGGTCTCTCCGCCCAGGCCGCTCGACTTGCGGCGCGGAAGGCCCGCGACCAGACCCGGCGCAAGGGTGTCCTCGAGTCGAACGGCATGCCCGGCAAGTTGAAAGACTGCCAGAGCAAAGATCCGGCGCTGAGTGAGATCTTCCTCGTCGAGGGCGACTCGGCCGGCGGCTCCGCGGTGCAGGGCCGCAATCCCGAGACGCAGGCGATTCTTCCGCTGCGAGGCAAGATCCTGAACGTCGAGAAGGCGCGGCTCGACCGAGCGCTCGGAAACAACGAGGTCCAGGCCATGATCAAGGCCTTCGGAGCCGACATCGGCGACGACTTCGACCCCGACAAGGCCCGGTATCACAAGATCGTGCTGATGGCCGATGCCGACGTCGATGGTCAGCACATCACCACGCTGCTACTCACGCTGCTCTTCCGCTACATGCGTCCGCTGATCGACCTCGGCTACGTCTACCTGGCGATGCCGCCGCTGTTCAAACTCAAGTGGTCGAACGCGCCTCACGAGTACGTCTACAGCGACGAAGTGCGCGACGCCCTACTGATCGCCGGGCGAGCCGCCGGCAAACGGATCCCGAAAGACAACGGGATCCAGCGCTACAAGGGCCTCGGCGAGATGGACTACAAAGAGCTCTGGGAGACCACCATGGATCCCGACACGCGTACCCTCCGCCAGGTCACCCTCGACGACGCGGTCGCCGCCGACGCGATCTTCAACACTCTCATGGGCGAAGACGTCGAACTGCGGCGCAACTTCATCCAGCAGAACGCGAAAGACGTTCGCTTCCTCGACATCTGATCCGCTCCCGGCCTAGCGCCGGGTGCTCAGGCCTCGAGCAGGATGCCCGGGGCCGGCTACCGAAAGACGACACACGATGGCAGACGACACCGACGACACCGCCGGCACCCCCGAACCAGCCGAGTTCGCCTCGGCCCTGAAGCGCGACAGTATCGAGCAGGTCGATCTCCAGCTGGAGATGCAGCGCTCCTATCTCGACTACGCGATGAGCGTCATCGTCGGGCGCGCACTTCCCGAAGTGCGCGACGGCCTCAAGCCGGTGCACCGCCGCGTGATCTACGCGATGTTCGACGGTGGCTACCGCCCCGACCGTGCCTTCTCGAAGTGCTCGCGTGTGGTCGGCGACGTCATGGGCCAGTGCCACCCGCACGGCGACTCGGCGATCTACGACGCGCTGGTGCGTCTCGTTCAGCCCTGGAGCCTGCGCTACCCGCTTGCACACGGCCAGGGCAACTTCGGTTCCCCGGGCAACGATGGCGCCGCGGCGCCGCGATACACCGAGACGCGGATGGCCCCGCTCGCCCTCGAGATGGTCCGCGACATCGACGAAGGCACGGTCGACTTCCAGGACAACTATGACGGCCGCACGCAAGAGCCGGCGATCCTCCCGGCACGGTTTCCGAACCTCCTCGTCAACGGTTCCGTCGGCATCGCCGTCGGTATGGCCACCAATATCCCGCCGCACAACCTCCGCGAGGTCGCCGCGGGCGCGCAGTGGTATCTCGAGCACCCGGAAGCCGACCGGGTCGAGCTGCTCGAAGCTCTCATGCAGCGGATCAAAGGCCCGGATTTCCCGACCGGCGCCCAGATCCTTGGTGTTCGCGGTATCCACGACGCCTACCGGACCGGCCGCGGTTCCATCACCATGCGAGCCGTGGTCAACGTCGAGGAGATCCAGGGTCGCACCTGCCTCGTTGTCACAGAGCTGCCGTACCAGGTCAACCCCGACAACCTCGCGATCAAGATCGCCGACCTCGTCAAGGAGGGGCGTGTCGCCGGCATCGCCGATATCCGCGATGAGACCTCCGGCCGCACGGGCCAGCGCCTCGTCATCGTGCTCAAGCGCGATGCCGTTGCGAAGGTCGTGCTCAACAACCTTTACAAGCACACCTCGCTCCAGGAGAACTTCGGCGCGAACATGCTCGCGATCGTCGATGGTGTTCCGCGCACCCTTCCGCTCGACGGGTTCATTACCGCCTGGGTTGCGCACCAGGTCGAGGTCATCGTCAGGCGCACGCAGTTCCGCCTAAACAAGGCCGAGGCCGACGCGCACATCCTGCGCGGGTACATCAAGGCCC
>JAODMX010000180.1 GCA_025464735.1 Frondihabitans sp.
ATCGACCCCGGCATCGCGGCCCTGACCGCGTCCGCGATGCAGGGCGTCTTCTCGGGAGGCACGGCGTCGAGCGCTCGCCCGTACGACGGGCTCCCGGTGTTCGGCAAGACGGGTACGACCGACCACGCCGAGCAGACCTGGCTCGTCGGAGGCACGACGAACGTCGTGACCGCTTCCTGGGTCGGGAACATCGACGGCCACCAAAACCAGTACCGGATCTACGGCGCACACGGTGCCATGAACACCCAGCGGCTCACGATCTGGAAGAACGTCCAGACGGCGATCAACGCCGTCTACGGCGGGAACGCATTCGCCACGCCGGCCTACTCCGCACCGGAGGCCAATCCGTCGATCCCCGCACCCGATCCAAGCCAGTCCGAGTCAGACAACGAGCCGGCCGCTCCGCCCGCAACCACCTCGCCGGGCACCGGCCCCAGCACATCACCGAGCTCGCCGGGCGGCGACGCCGACGACTGATTTCGCCCCGGGCCCTGTTGGCACACGCTCGGCCGCGATGATCCGACTTCGACGCCTCAGGCACGATGCGCGAGACTGGAGGGGTGACCACGCTGCACGATCCCTCACTTCACTCGTTCGCCTCCGACAACTATTCGGGCACGCACCCCGAGGTGCTGCAGGCTCTCCAGGACGCCAACGGCGGCCACGTCGGGTCGTATGGCGCCGACCCGTACACGGCTCGCTTCGCCGAGCTCGTCGTCGAGCATTTCGGCGAAGGCTCGAGCGTCCACCCCGTCGTCACAGGAACGGGTGCCAATGTCGCCTCGCTCCAGGCACTCGTTCCGCGATGGGGGGCCGTGATCTGCGCGAGCACGGCGCACATCTACACCGACGAGGGCGGCGCTCCCGAGCGTCTCGGGGGCCTCAAGCTGCTTTCCGTGCCGACCACCGACGGCAAGCTCACCCCGGAGCTGATCGACCTCCAGGCCTACGGCTGGGGCGATCAGCAACGCCCCCAACCGCTGGCCGTCTCCATCACGCAGAGCACCGAGATGGGCACCGCCTACTCGGTCGAGGAGATCCGTGCCATCACCCAGCACGCGCACTCACTGGGCATGAAGGTCCACGTCGACGGCGCCCGCATCGCTAACGCGGCCGCATCGACCGGGGCGTCGCTGCGCGAGATGACACGCGACGCCGGTGTCGACGTCGTCTCGTTCGGCGGAACAAAGAACGGCCTCCTCTTCGGCGAGTCCGTGGTCGTTCTCACCAACGACGAGCTCCCCGGCGTCACCTACATCCGCAAGATGGACGCCCAGCTCGCCTCGAAAATGCGCTTCATCTCGGCGCAGTTCATCCCCCTTCTCGAGGGCGACCTCTGGTTGCGCTCCGCGGGCCACGCCAATGCCATGGCCACGAGGCTGGCCGACGGGCTGACCGAGCTCCCCGGGGTCACCGTGACACAGGCGGTCGACGCCAACGCCGTCTTCGTGATTCTGCCGCAGCGGGCGATCGAGCCGGTTCGCGCCGAGCACCGCTTCTATGACTGGAATCGTGCGACAGGCGAAGTTCGGCTCATGTGCTCGTTCGATACGACGGAAGCCGACGTCGACGCCCTCGTCGCCTCCGTGCGGCGCGAGATCGCGGCTGCCGCATGACCGAGACCGACGCGGGGCAGCCGCTCGACCCAGAGACGGGTGAGGCGTCCTCGCTGGTGCCCCCGCAGATCCTGCACTCTCTCGACCCTCGGCGCGGCACCGTGGCGAGCGATACCTCGGCTCCCGCGGCCCCGTCGGCCCCTGGCGGACACGAGACGGGCCTGCCGCCCGAGGTCTTCTCGACGCAGAAACCGCTCGGCCGTTACCCCGGTCGCACGAACCCCCGCCGCGGTGATCTCGTCGTCACGATCATCTTCACGGTCGTGCTGTACCTGCTGGCCATCGAGTACGTCGGCACCGCCGTCACCCGAGCAAACGACGTCAAGGTGCTGCTGAACGGTGTCCAACTGGCCAACGTGCTCGCTGTCGCTCTCCCGATCGTGCTGGCGCTGTTCTCGACCGTGTTCTCGATCCTGTTCCTTCTCCGTCGGGTCTACGCGTTCTGGCTTCCCGTCTTCGCCGGGGTCCTGATCGTGGCGCTCTTCTCGATCACCGGCGACATGCTGAATGCGACGGTCATCGGAGGCCCGTGAACAGACTGCGCTTGCTCTGGCCCGCACAGGATCCAGCAGCTACGATAAAAGCTGACGCGTCACCGACTTTGATGCGTCGTCAGGGTGCGACGCCGATGCCGATCCCGGCGTCCATCCGATTCGTTCGAGTGCGCCTCGACCAGCAGCCCGCCGTGCCTCCACGAGCCGCTACCACCGCTTTTCTGTGAGCTAGCGACTGGCACTCACCGCGACGACAAGACGTAAGGCAGACATGACAATCGCCAACCAGGACTCCTCCACCGTTCGCAACGCCGACAGCAGCGTACCGATCGTCGACCTGCTCGACGAGCGCTGGAGCCCCCGCTCCTTCGACCCTGCGGCCACGATTTCCGAGGCGGCCCTGACCGCGCTGCTCGAGGCCGCCCGCTGGGCCCCGTCTGCCGGAAATACGCAGCCGCGCCGCTTCATCGTCGGCCGCCGCGGCACTGCCACGTTCGACAAGATCCACGCGAACCTGATGGGCTTCAACTCCGTCTGGACCGGCAACGCCGCCGCCCTGCTCGTTGCCATCGCCGAGACCGAGACCGAAGAGGGAGAAGCCCGCGCCTGGGCCACGTACGACCTCGGCCAGGCCGTCGCCGCACTCTCCGTCCAGGCTCACGCCGAAGGCCTCCACACACACCAGATGGCCGGCATCGAGGTCGACGGGCTGCGCGCCGCGTTCGATCTGCCCGCGCGCTTCCTGCCCGTCACCGTCACGGCCATCGGAATCGTCGACACCGCCGACAAGCTCCCCGAGAAACTGGCCGAGCGCGAGACGCTCCCCCGCACGCGTCTGCCGCTCGACGAGCTCGTCATCACGCGCGACTGAGCTGTTTACTGCGGGCCACCGCGACCGCTAAACCCTCGGCAGCGGCTACTGCGGTGGTCCTAGGACCACCGCGACAGCCGACGGCGAGGGTTTAGCGCGGGCGCGTCAACCCGCAGCGCGCGCAGCAGCGACGAAGTCGCGGATCAGCCCCGAGTCCTTCACCCCGCGGGAACGCTCGACGCCGCTCGACACGTCCACGCCCGAGGGTGCGAGGGTCTCGAGGAGCAGGGCGACATTGGTGGGCGTGAGCCCGCCCGCCAAGACCCAACCCCGCGCCGGTGGCGAAGCGAGCAGCCCAGACGACTCGAACATCACCCCGAGGCCGGGATCGGGCGCATCGAGAAGGTGACGGACCTCGCCGAAGCGGCCCCGTGCATCCTTCGATTCTGAAAGATAGTCGCTCGCACTCAGCGCGCGGATCAAGCCGAAGCCGGCCGCCCGCACGGAGGCGAAGACCGAAGGATCTTCACGGCCGTGAAGCTGGACGGTCGCGACCTCCGCCTCCCGCGCCACGGCCACGACGTGGTCGGCACCCTGCCCGCGGAACACGCCGACCGTCTCGACACCCGCGGGAACCCGGGCGATGAGCCGGCGGACGATCGACGGCTCAACCGTGCGCGGGCTCCCCGGCGCGAACACGAAACCGACGGCGTCGGCCCCGGCATCAACAGCGGCGTCGACCGTCTCTGGAGTCGACAAGCCACAGACCTTGACCCAGGTCGTGCCGCTCACCCATCCATCTTTCCAGGCAAAACGATGGTTTTGCAATTCTCGTCGGTGTTATGGCACATTACAC
>JAODMX010000181.1 GCA_025464735.1 Frondihabitans sp.
GAGTACGGCGACTACGTCTCCGGCCCGCGGGTCATCACGCCCGATGTGAAGGAGAACATGAAGGCCGTTCTCGCCGACATCCAGTCCGGTGCGTTCGCGAAGCGCTTCATCGACGACCAGGATGCAGGCGCGCCGGAGTTCAAGGCGCTCCGGGCGAAGGGTGAGCAGCACCCGATCGAGGCCACCGGCAAGGAGCTGCGCGCGCTCTTCGCCTGGAAGCAGCAGGACTCCGACTACGTCGACGGCAGCGCCGCGCGCTGACGTTGCGCCCCTGCGCTCTGACACCGCTTTCGGCGGAACACACCGGTTGTAACAAGTGTGTTCCGCCGAAAGCGGTGTGCTTTTTGGCCCGGGGGATGCATGGCATGATCGAAGGATGGCTTTGAGCAAGAAGGCGGTGCACTTCGGTGCCGGCAACATCGGCCGTGGCTTTGTGGGGCAGTTTCTCCACGCCAGCGGTTACGAGGTGGTCTTCGCCGACGTCGACGACACCGTCGTCAGAGCGCTCCGTGAGCAGGCCTCCTACCGGGTGCACGAGGTCGGTGGCCAGTCGAGCGTGGTCTCGGTCGATGGCTACCGGGTCGTCAACAACCGCACCGAAGGGCACGAGATCGTGGCCGAGTTGGCGACGGCCGACATCGTCACGACCTCGGTGGGCCCACGGATCCTGCCGTCTCTCGCCCCGGCGATCGCAGCCGGGCTCGAGGCACGCCCCGAGGGTCTCGCTCCGCTCGTCGTCATTGCCTGCGAGACGGCCATCAACGCCAGTAGCACCCTCGCGACCGTTGTGCGGCAGCGGTACTCCGGCGACCGAGCGATCTTCGCCAACTGCGAGATCGACCGCATCGTGCCCGAGCAATCGCCCGGCCTCGATGTGACGATCGAGTCCTTCGCCGAGTGGGTCGTCGAGAGCGGACCATTCGAGGGGCGGGCGGAGGTCCCCGAGATTGGCGGAGTGACCTGGGTGGGCGACCTGGCTCCCTTCATTGAGCGGAAGCTCTTCACCGTCAACACGGCCCACGCGGCCGCGGCCTACTACGGGTTCGAACGCGGCATCGTGAGCGTGCGCGAGGCGCTCTCCGACCCGCACATCCACGCCGAAGTCCTGGCCGTTCTCGCCGAGACGAAGGCGCTGCTGGTCGACAAGTACGGCTTCGACCCTGACGAGCAGCAGGCTTACATCGAGAACAACCTTGTGCGAATCGCCAATCCTCATCTGCCCGACACGACGGGTCGTGTCGGCCGCAACCCCCTCAGCAAGCTCAGCCGTCACGAGCGCCTCGTCGGGCCGGCGGCCCAGCTCGCCGAGCGCGGCATGCCGTTCGACGCCCTGGTCCGGTTGGTTCGCGCCGCGCTCGACTTCGACGTTCCCGACGACGTCGAGAGCCGTGAGCTCCAGGCGATCCTCCGCACCGGCGCAGCAGTCGAGCTGCTCACCGAAACGCTCACCGGGATCCTTCCCGGGCACCCGATCTCCGCTGCTCTCGTCGCCGCCGTCGCCGACAAGGTCGGATTCGATTCTGCCGGTCGTCGCCCTGCAGAAGACCGGTCGGGCGTGGCCGCAGCGGGAGGCGTTGCCGCAGCGCGCATCGGCGCGGGTCGGATCGGCGCATGACCTCTGATACCGGCCGCGACGAAACGGGAGTCGGCACCCGCGACGACGACGACGAAGACGACGACGAAGCCCTCCGCTGGGGAGCGTCGAGCGACAAGAGCTACGTCGAGGGCCCGGCCGTGCCGCAGACCGCCGTCGCCGAAGATGACGACGAAGACGACGACGAGCTGCCTCCCGGAGTCATGAGCTCGGGAATGCTCGTCGTGCACGGCGTCTTCGCGGCGATCATGATCCTGTCGGTTGTTGCCTGGCTGAAGTCCATCGGCAGTGTCCAACCCTCGTTCGGCAGCCCCATCGCTGACTGGATGTGGCGGATCGGCACCTGGTTCGCCGTTGCGGCTCCCGCTCTGTGGTTCGCCGGAACGATCGTCCTCATCCCGACCGCGGAGTCTCGCCGTCGTGTGCTTGCCTTCCTCGTCGGCGTCGTGATCCTCCTCCCGTGGCCCTTCCTGATCGGAGCCTTCGCGTGACCGTTTCGCCCGACACCCCCTTCGCGGTCAACGAAGAAGACGATCGCGAAGAGGTCCTGCCGAGTCCGCGGGCCGCGACCATCGTGCTCGTCGTCGCGGCGGTTGTCTTCGCGTGGTCGGTCTGGGCGGCAGTCGGCAACCTCGTCCAGGTCCCGTCGCAATTCGGCGCCTATCGCGACTTCGTGACGAAGGGCGGTGCCCCCGAACTGGCGAAGAACACGCCGTGGGTTGCGCTGATCGCCTCGCTCGTGGCTCCCGTGGTCGGCTACGTTGCCGCCCTGTGGCTCGGGCGTCGTCGCGGCCTTCGCTCGCGCGTCATCCTCTTCGTCGTCGCCTATGCCGCGGTGTGTGCGCTCACGGTCAGCCTGACCGCCTACGTCTTCCAGACGTCCGCGCTGTTCTAGGCTCGGCTGCCACCTTCGGCCCGACGGCCCGACGATCCGAATATGGTCCGGGCCACCTGGGCAAATTCTGCTGATTCCCAGGTTCGCGGTCGAGAGCGCCCTGCGGGGCCCGGAACGCAGGATCCCCGCCGATAGTGTGAGAGAAGTTCCCAGCCGCCTAGGTGGCCGGGTTCGTTTCGACCCCGACCCCAGCGTAAGGATCCGTCTTGGCCAAGCCGATCGTGTTGATCGCCGAAGAACTCTCTCCAGCCACCGTCGACGCTCTCGGCCCGGACTTCGACGTGCGGAACGTCGACGGGACTGACCGTCCCGCCCTGCTGGCCGCACTCGCCGAGGCGAACGCGATCCTCGTGCGTTCCGCGACCAAGGTCGACGCCGAGGCGATCGCCGCGGCTCCGAACCTCCGGGTCGTCGCCCGCGCGGGTGTCGGGCTCGACAACGTCGACATCAAGTCGGCGACGAACGCCGGCGTCATGGTCGTCAATGCCCCGACCTCAAACATCATCTCGGCGGCGGAGCTGACCGTGGGGCACGTCCTGAGCCTCGCCCGGCACATCCCGGCCGCGCACAACGCGCTCGCCCAGGGGCAGTGGAAGCGCTCGAAGTTCACGGGAGTCGAGCTCTTCGAGAAGACGGTCGGCATCATCGGACTCGGCCGGATCGGTGCGCTCATCACGGCCCGCCTGCAGGCGTTCGGAATGAACATCGTCGCCTACGACCCCTATGTCACGCCCGCTCGCGCCCAGCAGCTCGGTGTCACCCTTCTCGATCTCGACGAGCTTCTCGAGACCGCTGACTTCGTCACGATCCACATGCCCAAGACGCCGGAGACGACGGGCATGATCTCGACCCAGCAGCTCGCGCTGATGAAGCCGACCGCGTACGTCGTCAATGTCGCCCGCGGGGGTCTCATCGATGAGGACGCCCTCTACCAGGCGCTCAAGAACGATGTCATCGCCGGCGCCGGTCTCGACGTGTTCGTTTCGGAGCCTCCGACGAACCTCGACCTGCTCGCGCTCGACAACGTCGTCGTGACGCCTCACCTCGGTGCCTCGACCGACGAGGCACAGGAGAAGGCGGGCGTCTCGGTCGCGCGCTCGGTGCGTCTCGCCCTCGGTGGAGAGCTCGTGCCCGATGCGGTCAACGTCGCCGGGGGAGTGATCGACGAATACGTCCGGCCGGGAATCCCCTTGATCGAGAAGCTGGGGCAGATCTTCGCGGGTCTGGCGGACAGCCCCCTCACCACGATCGACGTGGAGGTGCACGGCGACCTCACCGAGTACGACGTCAGCGTGCTGAAGCTCGCCGCGCTCAAGGGCGTCTTCTCGGATGCTGTGCAAGAGACCGTGAGCTACGTCAACGCGCCGGTCCTGGCCGAGCAGAGGGGCATCACCGTCCGCCTCCTCACCGACGCTGTCTCGGACGAGTACCGCAACATCCTGACCATCCGTGGAGCGCTCGCGGATGGCCGTCAGATCTCGGTATCCGGAACCCTGACCGGACCCAAGCAGGTCGAGAAGATCGTCGGCATCAACGGCTACGACGTCGAGGTGCCGATCGCGAAGCACCACATCGTGATGCTCTACACCGACCGACCGGGAATCGTCGCCGTCTACGGCAAGGAGTTCGGCGAAGCCGGCATCAACATCGCCGGCATGCAGATCGCCCGGACGAGTGCGGGAGGGACCGCGCTCAGTGTGCTGACCATCGATAGCCCGGCGCCCGAGGGGCTTCTCGAGAAGGTGCGCCGCGCGATCGACGCTGACGTCATGCAGGAGATCGACGTCACGCTCTAGCTTTCGCCCGGATCCGGACGCGTCAGCTCTCGAAGGGCCCTGTGGAGAACTCCATGGGGCTCTTTGCGCGTCGGTAAGCTGGACAGGTCAGTACCGATCGCGAGGAGTTTCCATGAGCCGCACCGTCAAATTGGCCGCCATTCCCGGCGACGGGATCGGCCCCGAAGTCGTCGCCGAGGCGCTCAAGGTGCTGCACGCCGTCACGGCCGGCGGTGAGGTCACGTTCGACGTCACCGAGTTCTCGCTCGGCGCCGGGCATTACAAGGCGACCGGCGACATCTTGACCGACGACGACCTCGCCGCGATTTCGTCGCACGACGTGATTCTGCTGGGGGCGGTCGGGGGCGATCCGAGGGATCCTGCGCTTCGCGGCGGCATCATCGAGCGTGGGCTTCTGCTCAAGCTCCGCTTCGCCCTCGACCACTACGTCAACCTGCGTCCGACCAAGGTCTACCCGGGTGTCCCGTCGCCCCTGTCCAACCCTGGTGACGTCGACTTCGTTGTCGTCCGCGAAGGCACCGAGGGCCCTTACGTCGGCAACGGTGGCTCTCTTCGCACCGGCACGCCGCAGGAGATTGCCAACGAAGTCAGCGTGAACACCGCGTACGGCGTCGAGCGGGTCGTCCGTTACGCCTTCGCGCTCGCAGCGCGGCGTCCCGCCCACCGGCTCACCCTGGTGCACAAGACCAATGTGCTGGTCTTCTCGGGCTCGCTCTGGCAACGGAGCGTCGACGCTGTTTCGGCCGAGTTCCCGGATGTTGTGGTCGACTACCAGCACGTTGACGCGGCGACCATCCATCTCGTCGCCGATCCTGCTAGGTTCGACGTAATCGTTACGGACAACCTCTTCGGCGACATCCTCACCGATCTGGCCGGCGCGATCAGCGGCGGCATCGGCCTGGCGGCCTCGGGCAACATCAACCCCGACGGCACCTTCCCCAGCATGTTCGAGCCGGTCCACGGTTCCGCTCCCGACATCGCGGGCCAGCAGAAGGCCGACCCCACCGCCGCGATCCTGTCGACGGCCCTGCTCCTCGACCATCTCGGTCTCCCCGACGAGGCGGCCCGGGTCACGCGGGCGGTCGAGGCCGACATCGAGGAACGAGCCGGGATTTCCGGAGCGCGATCGACGACCGAGATCGGCGACGCCATCGCGCAGGCCGTCGCCCGCGTCTCCACC
>JAODMX010000213.1 GCA_025464735.1 Frondihabitans sp.
CCGACGCGAGGTAGGCGGTAGCCCGGTCGCGAATCGCGCGAAGTCCGGTGTCGAAGCTGATGCCGCGCGCGCCCTTGCGGCTGAACTTGATGCCGTTGTAGGTCGCGGGATTGTGCGATGCGGTGAACATGGCGGCCGGCGCGTTCAGGTGCCCGGACGCGAAATAGGATTCGTCGGTCGAGCAGAGTCCTATCGAGACGACGTTCGCACCGCGCGCCTGGGCACCGACGGCGAACGCGGCGGCGAACTCCGGGGACGAATCGCGCATGTCGTAGCCGACCACGACATCCATTCCCGCCGCGTCGACCTCATCGACGAACGCAGCAGAGAGCGCCGTGACCACCTCCTCGGTGAGCTGCGAGCCCACCAGGCCTCGCACGTCATAGGCCTTGACGAACGGCACGAGATCGATGGGACCGGTTGAGGGAGCAGCATTCATACCCAAAACCTACCGTGGGTCTCCCTACGAGGCGCCCAGCGAGACGTGCCTCACGACCTGCCACCCCTGCGGTACCGAGAGCCGATCGGCGTGCTTTTCGCACAGATCGTGGCTGTGCGGTTCCGCGCTGCGGCTGAGGGGACCGAGCACGGCCATCGAATCCGCGTACACCCAGGTGAGGGTGGACACCGCGTCGTTCGTACAGGCGACTTTGCTACACGGTCTTCCGTCCATTTGATTCCACCCTAACGATCGGGCCCGATCGAAGTCGAAGCCTCGCCGGATAGAATCTCTCAA
This sequence comes from Frondihabitans sp., assembly GCA_025464735.1. The sequence continues at coordinate 737 of JAODMX010000213.1, forward strand.
TGGCCCGACAGAGAAGTTCACATACCTCGGCGCGGGCGGGCTCGCGCGATCGTCACGGTCGCGGCATCCGCTCGGCCGTCACGGGGCCGCACCTACCACTCCTTCACACACGCGCCGACGTGTTCGACATGACGGTCGCCTCGACCGCCGAATATCTCAAAGACATGTGGCCGGATGAATTGGCCGCTGTCACCTTTGAAGTGGCCGGGCTTCCCAGCGAGGTCGACACTGCGAGCGGGATCGCACGGTGGCACGTGTTGGCGCCGGAGCGGCGGGTCATCCTGTTCCGGCTCCCCATAGAACGACTTGCGCGACTGCACCGCCACGACGAGCTTCACCGCCGCATGCTCATCGAGAGTTGCGTGTTCCGCGCCGTCGCGGAACTGCTCGGCAAGGACCCGTGGGATCTCGCGCCGGAGCGCTTCCGGCACCTCTAGGGGTAGACCCTGATCGGACGCGATGCCGGGGCCGATGGGCTGACGGAGTACGCCGAGAGCTGTCCGTCGCCGAGATAGCTCACCGCGAGGGCGAGTCGGTCGAAGCCGCTGAGGGTGTAGGTCTGCGAGGCCACCACCGGTTGGGCGACCGCCCGCCCGGCCGGGACCGTCACCGTGATCGGTGCGTCGCTGCCGGACTCGAGCGTCACTGTCGCCGGTTTGCGCGTGGCGTTGTCGAGGTGGAGCACCGGCGACGGACCCGGCGCAACAGCCACGAGCGCCTGCCGGTCGAGAGGCGTCGCGGCGGCGAGCCAGGCGAAGTCGGTCTGGCCCGTGGTTCCGACGGTCGACACCCGTGCCCCCGCGACGAGCGGCTGGTCACTGGCGATGGACACCGAATAGTTGCCCTCGGGAAACGAGTCGAGCGGCACGTCGGTGACGACTCCGGCCGCGACGACGACGCTCACCGTCGTTCCCGTGCCGGTGCCGCTCTCTGGCGTCACGCTGATCTCTGTGTGCGCTGCCTTCGCACCGGGCACCAGCAGGCGGATGACGGTGCGAAGGTCCGCAAAGCCCGGCTCCGCCTCGCGCGCGGTCAGCGCGGCGGAACCCGCAACGACGACGCCGGGGATCACGTTGAGCCGCGACGGACCGCTTGCGGCGCCGACGATGTCGACTCCCCCCGGCTCGAGCGTGCGCACCGTCGACTGCTGCAGGTTGGCGACGACCTGGCCCCCCCGACTCTGCACGCGCACGACCGGCGAGGCGGCGCCCGGGGCGAAGCCGGCAAGGGAGAACACGCGCTGCCCTCCGGCCGCGACCACGATGCCGGCGCTGCCCGCCGCCGAGACGGTGCCCGCCTCCGAATACAGGCTCAGGGAAACGGTCGCGTTGACGTTGCTCGGATTGCTGATCGTCAGGAGGGTCGTCCTGCCGGTATCGGTGGCGCCGCCGACCAGCCAGCTGTCGCTCGTGCCCTCGGAGCACTCCGTGGCCGCGAACCCGACCAGGTCACCGACCGCCACCGTCTGCGACTGGCTGCCCGCCAGAAGCGGCGGTTTCGTCGCCTGCTGCGCGGCGGGCGCGAGCGTCAGAACGCTGGGCGCGACGCCCGAGTTGTTGTCGGTCGTCGACAGCGCGGACGATTCGGCCCTGCCCGCTGTCTGCCCGTAACGCACCGTTGGATGGCCGACCGAGGTCACCGCCGTCGCAATCTGCCCGGCGTCATTGCCGAGTTTCAGGATGGGTCCAGGGCAGACCCGCTGCTGCCCCGCCGGAACGGGCACCACGACGGTCGAGGGCGGAGTGACCGTGTGCGAGGGCAGCGGAAGCCAGGCCGCGGCCGCGATCGTCACAGCGGCCACGACGGTGCCGATCGTTCCCGCCACGATTCTGGCGCTGACGATGATCGCCCCGCGCGCACCCTTCTTCGCCGGTCCTTCGTCGACCGCCTCGGGGATCTCCTCTGGTTCGGATACCGGATCAGTCATGATCGTCCTCTTCGAAGGTGCTGGCAGGTTCGCCGAGCACGGAACCGCTCACGGCCGTGCGCCGACGCCGCCGTGCCGTGGGAACCCCGAGCAGCAGGGTGAGCCCGAAGACGATGGCTTGACCGAGCAGGATGCCCGCGCCGAGGGGCGTTCCCGTGTTGCCGACGGGAGCCGCGGCATCCGCACTGGGGAGCCCCTGGTAGCGCCAGAGCAAACCGTTCCCGGTATCGCCGACCGGGGTGAACAGCGGGTTGCTGTCGAGCGCCTCGGAAGTGCGCGCGTAGAGCGCACTCGACGTGTTGGCCGGTGACAGCAACACAAAGGCGATCGACAGGCGGGAGAGGTCGGATGCCGCATCGTAGCCGCTGCGCGAGGCCAGGTTGCCCGTCATCCTGGCGAGCGTGCGCTCTTCCGAGCTCAGTGTCGTCGCGGTCGCCGCGAGTGTGGAACGGTCGTCGAGTGTGGTGCCGTTACCGCGCTCGAGGGTGGCCAGGAGGCTGCCACTCGGTTGCGCGGCCAGCACGAGGGTGCCGATGCGCGAGTGCTGGTCCGCCTGTGCCGTGACGACGGCGGGCACGATCCGCCCCCCGGCCTGCACGCTCGCGGTGTGGAGGTACATCGTGCCCAGCAGGGGCAGCGCGAGAAGGATCGAGGTGACGCCGGCGAGCATGCCGAGCGGCATGGAGGCGCGCCCGAGCGCGTCGAGTCCGACCAGGACGCTTCCGAGGAGCCCGAACCAGAACAGGCTGAGCCCGGCACCCGCCCAGATCGGTGCGGCTGAGGCGCCGTGACCGGCGACTTCGATGTGGCTGCCGATCACGGCGGTGACGAAGCCGAGCAGGGCGATGACCATGGAGGGGATCGCCCGTCTCGATCCTGGCAGGAAGAGCGCGAGGATGGCGAGGATCCCGATGGGCGCAAGCAGCACCGCCACCACAATGACAGAACCCGTCGCCGGCAGGGAGAGGTTGCGCAGCGCAGCCGTCCAGCCGTGCAAACCGACGCCGGCATCGGCGAGGGCGAGGTGAAGACCTGAGGTCTGGCCGCCCGCGGTCGGGACGCCCGGTTCCGCGAGCAGCGCGAGGGGATTGCCCCTCAGCACCTGCTGCGCCACGAGAGGCGCGAAGAGCGCGAGCGCGGGGATGGGAATGCCGATCAGGCGGTGGGTGCTCTTCGGTCGCGCCGCCATCCAGGCCAGCCAGCACAGCAGCAGCGCCGGTACGAGGATCGGAGCCGAGGCGGCGGTCGCCGCGAACAGAAGCGCGGCTCCCGCCGACGCCGCCCACGACCGTGAAGCGGAAAGCCCAGCGAGCACCAGCCACGGGAGCAGAAGGTGCGCGATCACGGCCCCGAGGTGACCGGCGGAGAGCGATCCGAGGAGCGGCGGCGCGATCGCCCACAGGACTGCCGCGAGCGCGGGAAGCACCGGTTTCGTCGTGAGACGTCTCGCCGCGAACCAGGCGCCGAGCGCGGCCAGCGGCAGGGAGAGCAGGTAGAGCAGCACGATGCTGAACGACGGCGACCAGAACGTGAGGGATCCGAGCACCGCGAGCACGTAGGCGAAGGGATCGGATGCCCCGACGAAGCCGACGCCTATCTCGCGCCACCCGTACCCGACGTGCGACCACAGCTCGCCGACGGTGCCGCTGAGCGGCGCCATGGTGCCGCCGACGATGGTGGAGGCTCCAAGGAGCGGTCCGTACGAGATCACGCCGAGGATTGCCACAACCAGCACGACCCAGAGGCCGCCGTGGGTGACGAAACCCGCCGTGCTCGACCGGGCCGTCGTGACCCCGGTGCCCACGACTGCGGCCTGTTCGCGCCGTTGCCTGCGGTGCTCACGGACCTCGGCTGGCGGCATCCTGAGCGGGGCGATGGATGCCCAGCTCAGCTTGCGGTTCACGCGGAGGTTGCGGCGAGCCTGACCCACGCCGCTCCCGCCGAAGGCCGTTGCGAACGCGGTCGAGAATTCGCCGCCGACCGCCGCCGGCCGTTTCGCGATCACCTGGCCGATCGCGCGCAGGATTGCGAGCGGCAGGAGCGATAGCCAGTGGAAGGGAAGCGCTCCCCCGGGGGAGTAGACGAGCCGCCGGTGAAGCTGTGCCGCCCGCGCGATCCGCACGCGACGGCGATCTGGCACGGATCTCCTGCCGAACAGTTCGGGCCCGCCGGCGGTCGCAACCTTGGCACCGGGAACCACGACGACGCGGAAGCCGGCAAGACGCGCCCTGATCGAGAAATCGAGGGAGGCGTCGATGCTCGGCAGACCGGGGTCGAAGCCGCCGAGGGCGGTCCAGAGCGAGCGGCGCACGAGCATGCCTCCCGCCGCGACGCCAAGCACATCGTCCTGCACGTCGTGCTGGGCCTGGTCGAGTTCCCCCTCGACCAGCGCGAGCGACGCGCCGAACCGAGTGATCGTCTCACCGAATTCGGCGATGACATCGGGCTGCTCCCACCGCATGAGCTTCGGGCCGGCGATCGCCACAGATGGCGCGATCTCGACCGCGCCAAGCAGCTGCTCGAGCGCGGTGGGGGCCGGCGCGTTGTCGTGGGCAAGCAGCCAGAGCCACTCATTGTCGGATGCCGGAGGGGCCGCGACCTGGAGCGCCCGCGCGACCGCACTACCGAACGGGCCACCGGGCGCGGACACCAGCTGAGTGGGACCGGACGCGGCGAGCAGCTCCGAGCTGTCATCGGTCGAGCCCGCGTCAACCGCGATCACCGCATCGGGCCGGCGCGTCTGCCGAGCGAGGCCGGAGAGCGTACGCTCAAGGTACGCCGCCCCCGAGCGGGCAAAGAGAATCGCAGTGACTCTCGCTTGCATCTGGTCGAG
>JAODMX010000270.1 GCA_025464735.1 Frondihabitans sp.
GATGGATGGCGGCGCCGCTGGGGCAAACCGGTATTCATCGACGAGATGGGCTACGAGGGCGACCTCGACCAGGGCTGGGGCAGCCTTACCGCCGAAGAGTTCGTCCTCCGAAGCTGGATGGTCATCATGCGCGGCGGCCATGTCACCCACGGTGAGACGTTCTGGTCCGACGACGAGGTCATTTTCTGGGCGAAAGGCGGCGACCTCAAGGGAGACGCCCTCTCACGACTGGCCTTCCTTCAGCAGATTATCGCCGAATCGCCCGAGGGCATCCTCGAGCCCCTTGCCTCCGAATTCGACGCGTCGTGGGCCGGAACCCCGGGCCGGTCCGTGCTGATCTTCCTCGGGAGGGGTAGGCCCCTGTTCCGTGACGTGCCCGTGCCGGCAGGCCACACAGCACGCATCGAGGTGATCGACGCCTGGAACATGACGATCGACGCGGTCCCAGGCGAGCACGAAGGAACTGTCCGCGTGAACCTGCCGGCTCGCCCCGCGATGGCAATCCGTCTGACCCTTGCAGTTAAGGAGATACCCGATGACTACTGACTACCTGAATCCGAACCTCGACGTCGGTCATCGCGTCGCCGACCTCCTCGGTCGCATGACCCTCCGAGAGAAGTGCTTCCAGCTGGTCTCGGTTCCTGCCTGGTATGTCGTAGCGCCCGACGGCTCCGCACCGGAAGGCAGGGACGACTGGCTCGAGCGGTCACCCGGGCACATCTCCAACTTCGCTCTCGACGATCCGGCGAGCATGGCCGACTTCGTGGGGCGCCTCCAGAAGACGACGATCGATGGAACGAGGCTCGGGATCCCGCTCCTCATCCATGCGGAGGCGCTCAACGGCTTCATGTGCGGTGGCCACATGGTCTTCCCGACTCCCACCGGCTTGGCTGCTACCTGGAGCCCGAATCTCGTCGAGGACATGACGACGCTCATCGGCCAGCAGATGAGACGCGTCGGTGTGAGGCAGGCCTTATCGCCGAACATGGACATCGCACTCGATCCTCGGTGGGGCCGAACACACGAAACCTATGGAGAAGACCCCTATCTGGCAGCGGCGATGAGCGTCGCATTCACTCGGGGAATTCAGGGGCCCGACCTCCGCGACGGCGTTATCGCAACCGCAAAGCATTTCGTCGGCTACTCGGCACCCGCCGGTGGGGTGAATCTCTCCGCCTACGACGGCGGCCCCCGACGTACTCGCGACCTGTTCTCCTACCCGTTTGAGGCTTCGATCCAATTGGCACGCCTCGCATCGGTCATGAACTCGTACTCAGACGTCGATGGAGCGCCCGTCGCCGCATCCCCTGAAATCTTGACCGACCTGTTGCGCGACACGCTCGGATTCCGGGGCTTCGTCTCAGCCGACTACATGACCCTCGAGCATCTCGTGACCCGTCAGAAGGCGGCAGCGGATCCGGCCGAAGCAGCCCGCTTGACGCTGGCCGCCGGACTCGATGTGGAGAATCCTGTCCCGTACGGCTACGGCGACGTCCTCGCTGCCGAGGTCGAATCGGGTCGCGTTCCTCTGGCACAGGTCGATAGCTCGGTCAGCCGCGTCCTCGAGGCGAAGTTCGCGCTCGGCCTCTTCGAGAACCCCTATCCGCAAGAGCGGATCGACGTTACCAAGGTGGCTTCCGAGGGTGCGGAACTTTCGCGCGAGCTGGCCCGGAGGTCAGTGGTCCTAGCCACGAACGACGGCATCCTCCCGCTACGCGAAACTCCCCGCCGCGTCGTCGTCATCGGTCCTCATGCCGACCTCGTGAAAGCTCAGTTCCCGACCTACACCTACCCGGCGTTCCGAGACATGACCGTGCACATGTCTGGCGGTGGCCTCGGCAACATGGTGGGGATCGACCCCGGGATGGCCGGCTGGAACGACACGCTGCTTCCCGCCACGTCCACGGAACAGCTGGTCCGGACGACCCTGGGTGCTACCTCACTTTTCGATGAGATCCGAAAGAGGGTGCCCGAGGCTGCGACCGTTCAGGGCAGCACCCTCACGAAGGCACTCGACGACGAGGCCCTCGACACAGCGGTCTGCCTTGCAGGCGGCGCCGATCTCGTCATTCTTGCTCTCGGCGGATCGAGCTCGTGGTTTCAAGGCGAGCGAACTGAGGGGGAGGCGAGTGACAGCGCGGATATCGCCCTGCCCGAACCACAGCGCCGACTCGCTGAAGCCGTGGCGCAGACTGGTGCACCGATCGTCACCGTCATCTTCCAGGGACGCGCATACGCTCTGCCCGACGCGGTCCTCCAGTCGCGAGCGGTGATTATTGCGCCCTACGGTGGCCCGTTCGGTCCCGCCGCCGTCGTCGACGTCTTGTTCGGCGACGCGAACCCCAGCGGCAAGCTGCCGTACAGCATTCCGCTGCATTCTGGGCAGATCCCGATCTACCATCACCAGCACTCGGGAACGGGAGCGCGCAACCCCCTCCCGCCCTCCGTTGACGAGCTCTACCTGGACATGTCCGCGCGGCCGCTGTTCCCCTTCGGACACGGACTGTCGTACACGTCGTTCCACCTTGAGCAGGTGGCGTCTCATGCTGATGTGGGCACCTTCGGAGCGTGGCCGGTCTGGTCGACGGTGGTCAATACCGGCGACCATGCCGGGGCCGCAGTCGTCCAGCTCTACCTCTCTCTGACGGGACACGGGATTACACGACCCGCCCAACAGCTCGCTGGCTTCGCCCGCGTACACCTCGAGCCGGGCGAGTCCCGCCGGATCAGGATCACTGTTGATGCCGCCCAGCTCGGATACACCGCTCTTGACCAGAAATTCGTCGTAGAACCCGGAACGGTCGGCTGGAAGCTCGGTCTCGACTCCGATTCGGCACTTGCAAGCGGCGAGTTCATCATCACTGGCAAGCGGCGCACCCTCGAGAGCGCAGAGCGTTCCTTTCTCTCCTCCACTGAAACAGCGCTCCCCATCAATAAGGCGGCACGAGCATGACGTCCACTTTGTTCAATGACGGCTGGTCCGCCCGGCCGAAAATCAGCGGCTTTGTCGATCTTCTCGGCGGAATCGAGGCTTCGCCGGTCACCCTGCCTCACGACGCCATGATCGGATTCGAGCGAGACTCCGTCACGGGAGAAGGTCCGTCGACCGCGTTCTTCCCCGGAGGCGTCGTCGAGTACCAGAAGTCCTTCATCGCACCGGACCTCTGGGCACAGAGGCGCGTGACGCTGGAGTTCGACGGTGTGCATCGTGACGCGATGGTCTACGTCAACGATGAGTACGCCGGGCAATGGAAAAACGGCTATTCCACCTTCCGGATCCCTCTTGACGCGCATCTTCACTACGGGGAAGAGAACGTCGTCCGAGTGGAGGCCCGAGCACACCGCGACTCCCGCTGGTACACGGGCCTCGGAATCTATCGGGACGTTCGCATGGTCGTGACGCCCCTCGCTCACATCGTGGAGCATGAGGTCCGAATCACGACGCCGGACGTCGACGACGAGCTAGCGCTGGTGTCGGTGACCATCCCGCTCCTGAACGATGGGCCCACGACGCGGCGGCTGAACGTCGACCTGCACATTCGCGATCAAGGTGGCGCTCTCCTGGTGTCGGCACGTTCTACGGCCAGTGTCGCCCCTGGCGAAGAGACGCGCCTCGTCCAACGCATCTTCCTTCGAGAACCCCGGCGCTGGAGCGTCGACACCCCGACCCTCTATCACCTGACGGCCGAGCTCTCTGATCAGGGCAGTGAGAAGCAAGACCAGACCGTGAGGATCCCATTCGGCGTCCGGACACTGCGCATCGATCCCATCCACGGGCTTCGGATCAACGATGAAACGGTCCTGCTCCGCGGCGCGTGCATCCATCACGACAACGGACCCCTCGGTGCCGCGACTATCCAGCGGGCCGAGGAGAGGCGCATCGAGCTGCTCAAAGCGGCTGGGTTCAATGCCATTCGCAGCTCGCACAATCCGCTCAGCCCAGCGATGCTCGACGCATGTGATCGTCTGGGAATGCTCGTCTTCGACGAGGCATTCGACGCTTGGACCGAGATGAACAAACCGTTCGACTACACGCTGGACTTTCCGGAGTGGTGGGAGCGCGACATCGACGCCATGGTGACGAAGGACTTCAATCACCCGAGCGTGATCCTCTATGGGATCGGCAACGAGATCCACGAGTACGGCTCCCCGACTGGGGGCGCGTTCGCTCGTCAGATAGCCGCTCGGATCAGAACTCAAGATGCCACCCGGTTTACCTCCACCTCTGTGAGCGGCTTCTGGGCCGTCGCCAGGGATGTCATCGGAGACTTGAAAGAGACGATGGACACCCTCGCGGCGAGGGGCGTTAACGACGTCATGAACGAGATGACCGCATTCTTCGACGACGTCACAACGTCTGAGGCCGTTACCGTCAAGACCGCCGAAGCGCACGCTGCGGTCGATGTGGCCGGCCTCAATTACGCTGAGCAGCGCTACGCCTCTGATGCCGAGCGGTTTCCTCAACGAGTCACACTTGGAACGGAAACCAATCCCCGCGAGACCGCGACCTCGTGGCTAAGAACGCTCGCTGAGCCGAGCGTGATCGGTGGCTTCACCTGGACGGGATGGGACTACCTCGGCGAGGTCGGTCTCGGCCGGACGGACTACAGCGACGATCCTGAGGCGACCGGTGGGGGTGACCCAGGCTTTCCCTGGCTCACCGCGTGGGCCGGAGATCTGGACATCACCGGACACCGTCGCCCGGCGTCCTATTTCCGCGAGATCATCTACGGGCTACGAACGGAGCCGTACATTGCCGTGAGACGCCCTCAACACCACGGACAGCGCCGCCTCGAGATGCAATGGGCGTGGAGCGACGCCGTAGACAGTTGGACCTGGGACGTCCCCGAGGGATCCCCAGTAGAGATCGAGGTGTACAGCGGATCAGACGAAGTCGAGCTGTACATCGGGGACAAGAGCCTCGGCCGAAAGCCCACGGGCCCCTCCGCGAACTTCACCGCGCACTTCGATGCCCACTACACGCCGGGGACCGTTCGAGCGGTAGCTCATACGGGCCCCATCGAGGTCGGCCGGACCGAGCTCAGCACGGCGGAGGACTCCACACTCGTCCTTTCGGCCGACCGGACCACCGTCCGCGCCGACACGACCGATCTTTCGTTCGTGGCTATCGAGTTCCGGGACGGCTCGGGGGTGCTAGATGCTTCTCGCGAGGTCACGGTCAACGTGTCGATCACAGGCGCAGGCATCTTGCAGGCGCTGGGTAGCGGTCGGCCATCGACCATGGACGGTTTTCTGGAACCACGGTGCACCACCTTCGACGGACGAGCCCTCGCCATAGTCCGGCCCACTCACTCTGGCTCGATCCAGGTCATCGCGACAGCAGACGGCTTCGAGGCACAGACGGTCGAAATCACAGCCAAGTGACGAAGTGGACCACGACCACCACGAAACCGAAGATCTCGCGCTCGTGCTGATGGCAGTCGCCCGGGGCGCCGATCACGGCTTCTGCCCCCGGCCGCACGACGAACGGCGGTCGGTGACCGACCTCCTAGCGCGTGCCCTTCTCAACTGATGTCTGAGCCGGCATCCCCGGCAGGATCGCGCTCGCGATGACGTCGAGGAGATGGTCGGCGCGGGGTGCAAGAGCGGGCTGGTCGTAGAGCCATGCCAGTGCCGCGACGAGAGCGAACAGGTCGGTTCCGTCGATGTCGGGTCTGGCGACCTCGGCGGCCTGGGCGCGGTCGAGGAGTCGTGCGCCGATGTCGTGCAGGGCGACGCAGGACTCGTACAGTGCTGATTCGGGATCTTTGAGGGCAGCGGCCAGAAGTGCTGCGATGCCTTTGTACTGGTGATTGAGTGCGACGCAGCCCCGAAGCCACGTCTGGAGTGCATTTTCGGGCGTGCTCACCCTTTCGAGGTCCGCCGCCTCGGATGTCAGCTTGTCGACGTCAGCGCGAAGCAGGGCCTCAAGCAATGCTTCTCGAGTGGGGAAATGGCGGTAGAGGGTGCCGAGGCCGACGTCTGCTCGGCGGGCGACGTCCCGTAGTGACGCCTCGGCACCGTGCTCGGTCACGACCTCGCGCGCTACAGCGAGCAGGCGGTCGTAATTCTTCTGGGCGTCGGCGCGCATGTGTCTCCCGGCCTTTTTGTGGATCGGTCCCGATATTCGGTGCACCGATCCAGTTAGGGTAGCTCGATGGTGCAGCGACCAGGACCTAGCGGGTGGCTGCCGCCAACGCAGCGCGGATGGTCGCCTCGCTGGCTGGACGTCCCTTCTCGTTCGAGTATGGCCCGTAGGGAGTTCCCCACACTGGCGTGCTCGTCGCCTGACGCCAGCTGTCGGCCAGGACTCCGGTATCCGCGACGTCGTAGCCCACGGAGTCGATGAACTCCGTCACGGTCGCCTTCGCTGCGTCGGAGTCGCCGGCGATCGGCAGGACCGAGCGGTCGGGCGCACCGGCCGGTCGGGCGAGCCAGAGGAGGTGCTCGTAGAAAATGTTGTTGAACGCCTTAACGACCGTGGCTCCGGGGATGTGCCGCTGCAGGAGCTCGCTCGAGGTGATCGATCGGTCGTCGAGCTCAGGGATGCGGCCGTCGCGCTCGGGCCCATAGTTACAGGTGTCGATGATCGTCTTGTCTTCGAGCGCCGTGGTGGGCAGGTCGGGGAAGGCGCTGACCGGCACGGTCACTACGACGATGTGGCCTGCGGCAGCGGCCTCGGCGCTTGTCGCCGCCGAAGCACGCGGCCCCAACTCTGCGATGGCGGCGGCGAGTGTCTCGGGGCCACGTGAGTTGCTCAGCACGACCCGGTGCCCGGCCCGGATGGCGAGCCGAGCGAGGGTCGTGCCGATCTGTCCGCTCCCGATGATTCCCACGGTGGTCACGACGGATCCTCCGGGAAGTAGTGGCCGTTGCCGAGGTCGGCGAGCAGGCCAGGCTGGGTGGGGTCCCACCCCAGTGTCCGGCGGGTGATCGCATTGGAGGCCGGGTAGCTCTGCGTGACGATGTTGGCGAGGAACCCGAAGTGACCCGGCAGGATCAGCTCGTCCAGGGGAATGCTCACGGCAGGAACGCCCAGCCGGTCGCCGATGGCCTCGGCGATCTCGCGGAACGATGTGCCCTCGTCTTCGACGGCGTGCCAGTAGCGGCCGGCCTCGCCCTTTTCCAGTGCCAATCGAAACAGCGGGGCGATGTCGCGGATGTGCACCGCGGTCCACAGGTTGGAGCCGTCTCCCGGGTAGCCGGCGAAGCCGCGCTCCTTCGCGAGGGCGATGAGCATCGGCAGGAAACCGGCCCGGTCGCTCGTGCCGTGAGCGATGTTGGCGATCCTGACGACTGAGGAACGAACGCCTTGGGCGGCGAGGCCGATGACCGTGGTCTCCACATCGTTGCGCACCCGTAGGGTGCCACGGTGCTCGTCGTCGACGTGAAGCGCGGGATCCTGCTCGGTCGAGGGCCGACCCAGCTGCCCGGGCGAGCCGATGCTGCCCGCCGTGACCAGCGGTTTGCCCGTGCCTGCCAGTGCCTCTCCGTAGGCGAGCATGATCGGGATCTCGGCGGCGGCGACCGCGTCCATGCCGCCGGTGGGCAGGAGATCTTGCCGGTGGGCGACGTGGATGACACCGTCGGATTCGGAGGCCGCTTCCTTGAGTCCCTCGAGGTCGAGCAGGTCACCTCGGCGGGCCGTCGCGCCGAGCTCCGACAGCGCGGCGGCGGAGGCGTCCGATCGGGCGAGGCCGGTGACCTCGTGCCCGGCCGCAATCAGCTCGGGAATGATGTGGGAACCGGAGTGGCCGGTGCCGCCGGTGACGAGAACACGCATGATTAGTTGACCCCTTCGATGCGAAGGGCGATGTCGAAGCCCGCACCGTGGGTCGCCAGACCCATCAGGAGCGGGCCGACGGCTTCGAGCCAGCGAGCTGACGCCAGGTCGCCGACGTCCAACGGACGCAGTCCAAGGCTCCCGATGAACGTCGCGACCGCCGCCTTGGCGTCCGCGTCGTCTCCGGCAAAGAGCACGTCCAGTGATCGATCCGCAGTCAGGACGTGGCCGAACACGGTGTTGAACGCCTTCACAACGTGGGCGCTCGACGGGGCTGCCTTCGCGATCTCCTGCGCACCGGAGGTGCCCTCAGGGGTGACCATGCCGGTGGCGTCGGCATTGAACGTGTTTGAGATGTCGATGACGACCTTGCCGGCGAGTGCATCGCCGTACTGGCCGACGACCTCGACGGAACTGGAGTAGGGCACAGCGAGAATGACGATGTCGCCTGCGGGGACGGCGCCGAATTCTCCGATCGTGACGTCGCCGCCGAGCGTGGCGGCCAGGTCGGCAGCTTTGGTGTTGTCCCGGCCGAGTAGCTGAACAGAGTGGCCGCTTGCGATCACGCGAGCCGCGATGGCTCGGGTCATGCCTCCGAGGCCAATGAAACTGATGATGGTCATAGGTGATTTCTCGTTCTCTCCACGGCGAATCGAGTTATCTATCGCCGAAGTAGGTCCGTTTCCCGCGCGCCACGAAGGGGCCGCTCACGCCGGGCAGACAGTCGATCTGCTCTAATCGGAGCAGTGATCCTATTATGCGGGGCGGTGCTCCGTTAAGCAACGTCTCATCCGCGAAGATGATTGTCCGCACGTCGGACCCTCGGCGTTCGCACACGATGTCGTCGACGAACCGTGGCTCGAGCAGCTCGAGAAGCATTCTCTCGGATGGATCGAAGCCCGCAGAGCTGATGATCTCGTCGGCGTTGTCAATCTCGTCGGACATGGCGGGGGCACGCCTTTCTCCTAGACACCTCCGTCGCGCCATGCGAGCAAGGCCGTGGCATTGGCGACGCGATGGCATTGGAGGCCATCAACCGACCTCGACGGCGACCTACGGGTACGACGCGATGGGCGATGCGACCTCGCTCCCCGGCCAAGCGCTGACCTATGACCCGGAAGGGAAGCTCTCCACCGACACGACCACCGCGGGCACGCAGACGAACGTCTATGACACCACCGGGACCCTGCTGCTGCAGACCGACCCGACCGACGGGTCGACCCTGTACCTCGGTGATACCGAGCTGCATGAGGCCCCGGGATCCTCAACGGTCACCGCGACCCGCACGTATAGTGCCGGGTCGACGCCGATCGCGGAACAGACCACGGCGAGCGGGACGGATGAGACCTATTCGCTGAACGCGGATGTGGACGGCACTGTCGACCTGGAAGTGAACGTCAATACCGGGGCGGTCACCCGCCGATACGCGGATCCGTTCGGGAACCCGCTCTGTGGGACGGGGCGTGCTCGGACACGCACGGGTTCTTGAATAAGTCGACGTCGGAGTTCTCCGGGTTGACCCAGGTTGGTGCGCGAGCGTATGACCCGACGATCGGGAAGTTCCTCTCCGTGGATGCGGTACTTGCTCCAGCTAATCCGTTGCAGAACAACGGGTATGCGTACGGGGCGAACAGCCCCCTGTTGAATATGGATCCGTCGGGGAACTGCATCGTCGACAACAATGAGGCCCTGTCGCATGTGTCGAACTGTCCTGGGGGGCAGGGCACGAACAAGGCCGGGGCCGGGAAAGGGAACACACCTCCACCGGTTGCCGCCGGCAACAGCACGGGTGGCAGTTCGAACATGGGTGCCAACTGGAACTGTAAGTTTTGCTCGACAGGTTTTGACTCTTACCACGGCAAAGGTTCTGGCTTTGCGGGAAGAGTTGCCGCGGGAGTCCCGCTGCCCATCGGGCTCGCCCTTGGCGCGGTTGGGTTGGGCATCGGGGTTGCGGCATGCATCGCAGCTACGCTCGGCGTCTGCGCACCATTTGGGGTCGCCGCGGAAGTCGGAGTGGCATCGGCGACGATAGCCGCCGGTTCGGCCGAAATTGCGGAACAAGATGCGGAAGAAGGCGTCGAGGGCGGTACGGCCGCGAGTGAGGGAGCTGGAGACGACGCCGACACTCTGTATCGGTCTGACGACAAGAATCCGGGCGATGCCCTAAAGGACGGATTTAAGCCAAAGGGCAGCAATATGAACCTTTTGGGGCATGCGGCAAACAACCCCTCGGACTCGGGATTTGTGTCGACGTCGAAAAGCTTCCTCGCTGCTCAAGAGCACGCAGAAGATCAGGGCTATGATTTCATATATAAACTCCATGCCAGTGGCCTGGATGTAAATGCGGAACTCGGTGAGTCCTCGCCCTATCCGTTCGAAGACGAGATTGCTGTGCCTGGGCCCATCCCCGGAAGTCAGATCGAGGGATACTGGGGGCCGACGGGTTGGGTGAGCAACCCTGGTTACGGTGGGTGAGCCCTGTGTTGCAGGAAATTGAGTACTACGCCGCGGGGGAGTCCGCGGTCGGCAAGTTGGTGGCGAATGCCGAGCCTGAGCCGGAGGTTCAAATCACCTTGGTGGACTCGTCGCGATATGTAGGTTCAGGGTCTGACTTTTTCCAGGCCCTTTTGGAATGTAGGCGTCAGTTGGACGAGCTCAATATCCAACTGAACTGCAACGGTGCTCGTAGAGACGTTTTTCCTTCGGCAATGCAAAGTCAGACGGGACTGGCGAGACGTGCGTACCTCGTTACGTTCCCCAGGTCGAAATATCGACCACCCGTCGTAGACATCTTCGGCCCGTCAAATGATCTAGCAGCCTTGGCGACAGTCGAAGAACAACTCGCGTGGCACAAGCGTTGGCTGGAAACCTCGGAATAGCCGTGGATGCCTCCCTGTCAGGTCAGAGGTTTGGCCGTCGGGCGTGTTAAGCCTTCGAATCGAGACCAGTCCAACCACTAACGTAATTTGGGTTGGACACGAAGTCACCCGTGATGGACCCGTGGTCGTCCACTTTCCAATAGCCCTTGATCGCCCGAGCGGGGACTTCACCATTCGGGTCATATGCCGAATCGATTGCGTAGACCCACTTACCAGGACGCTTCAACGCCTCCACCGCTGCCTCAATTGGGATGAGAGGCTCATCGGCCGGTGTGACAAGTTTGTGCGACCGGTCCTTTCGTCTAAAGGGCATGGAAGAAGAATTCCACAACACTGGGCGCACCTCAAGGCACGTGGGTCGAAGTTGCTGCTGGCTCGGACAGCTCCAACCAAGGACGCCTGACTCTCGCGGAATGACTGCGGTAAAGGAGCGCCTCAGGTTGTCGTTCCTTGAGCCGTTGAAGAACCCGGAGTTGCGCCGACTTTACGGCAAGAGCCTCAAGGGCGGTCTTCTTGCTTTACGGCCCTCCAGGGTGTGGCAAGACTTTTATCGCGAAGGCGTTGGCGGGTGAGCTCGGTGCGGCGTTCCTGTCGATCGGGCTGTCGGATATTCTCGATCCGTTCCTGGGGAACAGCGAGAAGAACGTTCACGAGGCTTTCCAGCTGGCGAGGCGGCAGGCGCCGTGTGTGTTGTTCATCGATGAGATCGATGCTCTTGGGCAGCGGCGGAGCCAGACGCGTAATTCTGCGATCCGTGGGACCGTGAATCAATTGCTCACGGAGCTCGACGGTGTGGGAAGCGACAACGACGACGTCTTCGTGTTGGCGGCAACAAACCAGCCGTGGGATGTGGATCCTGCTCTGCGTCGCCCAGGTCGGTTTGACCGGACCGTGCTTGTGCTGCCACCCGACCTCGAGGCGCGTGAGTCCATCTTCCATTCGCACCTGAAGGAACGACCGGTGGAAGGAATCGACCCGAAGAAATTGGCGAAGGCGTCGGAGGGTCTATCTGGGGCCGATATTGCGTACGTGTGCGAGTTGGCGGCCGAGAACGCGATGACCGACAGTGTCCGCACGGGCGTAGTGAGGATGATCGGCATGGCTGACCTCGAAGCTTCGCTTACCGAAGTGCGGCCCTCGACAGGCGCGTGGCTCGACAGCGCGCGCAACGTCGTCACGTTCGGGGAGAACGACGGCACCTACACCGAGCTGCGCTCGTACCTGAAAACGATGAAGCGGCTGTAGCCGACGAGACTGATGGCTGAGCACTCTGAAGTCGCGCACGCGCGGGTACTGGTCGACGCTGGTCGCCCGGAGGCAGCGTTACGTCGCCTGTCGACCCTCCTCGCGTCCGAACCTGATCGTGCTGACGCCCTGCTCCTGTTCGCCTCGACACAACTGCACCACGGCGACGCCGAAGAAGCGATCCAGGCCGGCTACCGGCTGCTGTCCTTGGAACCACGCCACGTCGCCGCCCTTCGAGTTGTCGCGCGCGCCCATAGCAAGCTGGGCGAACACGATGAGGCTAAGGTCACCGCTCAGCTGGCTGTCGAAGAAGCTCCGCAGAGTGCGAACGCCCACATGACACGGGTTGTTGTCGGCATCGCGGCTGGAGACGTCGGCGTCGAGGTGAAGGAGTCCGCGACGACAGCCGTGGCCTTGGCACCCTTATCGTCAAGCGCTCACCTGACCCTGGGCAACTACCTCAGGAAGGCGAAGCTTCCCGACAAGGCGCGGGCCGCGTATCGAGAGGCCCTCCGCCTAGACCCGCAGTCGATAACCGCTCAGAACAACCTGGCGTTGCTAGGACTCGACGCCCGGCGTGCCGTGCGGACCGTTCCTGTGTTCTCACAGATGCTCCGCGGTGCGCCCAACTACACCCTTCTGCAGAGGAATCTCGTGGCAACGATCCTTGCCGCGGTGCGAAACCTGCGGCTCTTCCTCTCCCTCTCGACACTTCTTCGCGCCCTGGTCGGCCTGTTCGTGTTCGCCCTATCCACAGGCGAGGGCACAGACGGGCCCACCATCCCGACGGAGGTGTACTTCATCATCTCCGCAGCCGGAGCATGCCTCGCCCTCGGCCTCATCGTCGGCTACGGCGTGGCATTCCTCCGTGCTGGAGGCCCCGGAACGCGAGCCTTTGTGCTGAACGCTCTGCACGACAGGCGCGGGTTCCGCAGCGTCGTCGTCTTCTTGGCCGTCCAGTCCGTCGTTGTCGTCGCTTCGGCGTTCATCGGCCCTCAGATCGAGCTCTACTACGTCCAATTTTTTCTCTTCTTCGGCATCGCCACTCTGCAGCACCGCGCCGAGAAACGTTGGCTCGCGTCGGCGCAAGGCGCCACTGATAGGTAGCGGTGCCGAGCGTTTTTCGCACAAGCGGACGTCGCCCCATCACAACCGCCAACCACACCCCCCACAACCGCACCCGCAGAATCAGCCGCCCGATATCAGCCCAGCTCGTCGAGCGTGCGTGATGGCCTCGAGCCGATCGGAGGCGTCGAGCTTGCGGTAGAGGCTGCGCTGCTGCGTGCGGACGGTGCTGTAGGTGATCTGGAGGGAGATGGCGATCTGTCGGATCGACTGTCCTGCAACGATCCGGTCGAGTACCTGTTGCTCGCGACGCGTGAGAGTGATCAGCGCGATGGAGTCCGGGTAGATCTCTCCGCTGGCTTCGAGTGACGACTCGATCAGTGCGCGCTGCGCCGGGAGGAGACGAGAGGCGAGCGTCAGGAGCTCGTGTCGCGGGACCGTGGTGAACGGACGCAGCATTCCGGTGTGTTCTGCGGTGCTCACGGCGCGACCGAGGGAGCTCGCCGCGAGTGCATCGTCGCCCGTCCGATGGGCGGCGACGGCCCTGATGACGAGCATCTCGAGCCGGTGCCGCCGGCTGGCCTGGTGGCTCCAGCTGGTGTCCTTCGCGAGGCGGAGCGCCTCGCTCGGGTCGCCGGCCAGCAGCGCGAGGCGCGCGTGGGTCGTCTGCAGCACTGCGTGATCGCGGTAGGGGCCGTTGGCGATGCGGTGGGCATGGTTACCGTGTCCGAGTGCGAGGTGTGCGTCGGCCTCGATTTGGGCCGCGAGTGGGTCGAAGGGCTGAGGGCGGGCGGCCGAGCCGAGAGTCCAGCCTGCTCGGTCGATCGACTCCAGGACGTCGACGGCGCTCCGCGTGCTGACCGCCAGGAGCGAGCGGGCGTAGAGCTCGTAGGTTGAGAGGATGTTGGGGAAGATGTTCTCGTACAGGGTTGCCTCTGCGGCCGATGCCTCGGCGAAATCGAGCCTGTCCGTGGCGAGAAGCATCCGGGCGGTGTTGGTCGAGGTCTGCATGTACGGCGCGAGCCAGGTCGTCGGTGGCTCGGCCGCGACGCTCCGGCTGTGGCGCTGGATCCAGGTCGTCGCTTCGGGGAGGTTTCCGTGAACCGCGTGCGTGAGTGCGAGTTTTGCGGCGGCGTCGGCTTCGATGTATCCGAACGTGCCGTCCGTCGAGCGGCGGAAGGCGAGCTCGAAGCGACCCACTGCGGTGAGCACATCCCCGGTGATGAGGGATGTCTCGCCGGCGAAGAACTGGACGGACGCGTAGAGGTCGACGACCGCCCCGGGTCGGCTCGCGCGCGCTACGTCGGCCACCGTCACGATGCGGTTGCTGAGCTCGATGGCCTCCGCCCATCGGGCTGACGTCCGGAGCGCGAGGAGACAGGCGAACGCAGTGTTGATCGCCGAGGGGGCGCGCTGGCTCGCTCCCAGTTCGGCGAGGTCGGCGGGGAGTGTGGGGAGGATGTCGGCATTCACCGTCGGCTCGTCCAGCTGCAGGAAGATGCTCCGGATCGCCCTGGACGGCGTCGGCTCGGGCGTCGCGAAGAACTCCTCGGTAGGGGTCGCGAGAAGCGCCCGGTTGAGGTCCTCGCGGTGGTGGAGCATGAGGGTCCGCCAGTGTTCGTCGATGATGCCGACGACAAGACGCCAAGCCTTGGCGACGATCGCGTGCTCGAGGGCCGCTGCCGGTCGTCCCTGCTCCGCATACCAGCGGCCCAGATGCTCGCTCAGCGTCCGGAGTCGTCCGGGGTCGCGTCGCTCGAGTTCATCGTGCAGCGCCTTGCGGGCCGTCGGTGCCCACCTGGACTCCGACGCGGCGCCGGATGCGTCGGGCGCCAACAGGCCGGCGGCGATGAGACGTTCCAGATAGGTGTCGGCCGACTCATCGGACGATACGTGTCCGGCCAGTTCCGGGGTGATGCTTCCCGGGATAGACGAGGCCAGGGCGAAGTCAATAAGGCCGGCGTTTGGGATCCTCGGCAAGAGCTCGCCGAGCCACCGGGAGGTCACCCGCTTCATCAGTGTGGGGAGGTCGTCGTCCGTGTCAACAGCGATCGCCTCGACAAGCTCCTGCACCAGGGCCGGCCATCCGCCGACCTCCTCGTGCACGGTCGCCGCGAGCTCGTCGGCGGCTTCATACCCTGCCAATCGGAACAGCTCCGCGAGCTCCTCCGGTGTGAAGAGCAGGTCGTGCGCTGTGAGCATGACAGCAGGGATCTCTCGAAGGGCGTGCGGAGCGAAGTCCCGGAAACTCCGCATGCCGACAATCAGCCGGAGGTCGGGGACGTGAGTAGCCAGATCGATGAGCCCCTCGTCGACTCCCTCACCCGTGACGTTCTCGAAGTTGTCAATCCATACCGTCAGCGGGCGATCGATCGTGGAGATCATTCGGGCCGCGAGCGATTGTGGGCTTCGCCCGTTCGCTATCGCGGGTAGGGGAACGCCGGCGTCGGTCAGCGCGTCGACCAAGGAGATCCAGAAGTCGTTCTGGTCGCCCTCTCCTGAGCGCACCCGGAGTGTGGCGACGTGTTGCCCCTCACCGGCGGCTTCCGTCAGCCACTGCCGCACCAGAACGCTCTTCCCGAAGCCGGTCGGAGCACGGAGCACGCACAACGGGACCTCGCGGTCGAGGCACGCCAGGAGACGGGACCGGGACAGGATTACGCCACTGGACGAGTGGATCACCGCTCGGCCGCGCTCGAGCCGGGCCGAAGAATACCAATCTCCATGGAACGGTGGCCTCCCGAAATCTCGCCCTCGACGTGGCGACGCTGAATGTTTCTTCCCACTGGATTACATATACCGCACTCATTGCGCTTGCAGCCGCCGAACGATCTTCGGTCGCGAGGCGGGGGGACGATGAAGCCCCGATGAAGAAATCCGGGTGTTCAGTCTTGTGCTCGACCTCAGCCCGGATCTGCCCGCGTTTACCACGATGAAAGCCCGATGGTATTTACAGTCTGGCCCATTCCGGAGCGTCTCGCCCCAACACACTGAAGTTCGGTCAGTGGCTTGCACGCCACCTGTTGAGCGGTGAGAGGGGTCCGATGGACCTGCACGGTAGTGGGCTTTTTTCATCTGCGTGGTGGAACGGTCGGCGGCACCGGCTGGTCGCCGGTATCAGCATGGTGGCGGTCGCGTTGGTCGTCGTGCTGCTCGCGCAGCCTCTGCCGGCCATCGCGGCGACGACCGCGAAGCACGAAATCACGGCCGACTGGGCTGGGTCGCCAACGCCGGCCAGCGCGCCGTACGGTACGACGGTCACGGCCGAGTTCCACGTGAACACCAACGATGCCGATAACCCGGCGGTAGACGACACGGTCGACAACGTGCGCGCGACGCTGACCGTCACCAACGGCGTGTTCGTGAGTATCCCGGCCGTCTGTGAGACCTCGGGGGTTACCCCGGTGTCGGCTATCACCGCAAATGGCACCCAGCTGCTGTGCAATATCGGCACGGTCACAGAGGGAACCGCGACGGTGATCCAGGCTCCGGTGAAGTCGACCGGCGCCGTGGGCTCCACGGTGTCGGTATCAGGAACCGTCACCTCCGATTCGGCGGTGGCTCCCGCGGGGCCGGCCGCAACACCTCCGTTGCCGATCACGGGGTCGCACGGCATGGACCTCGCGATCAGTGCACCCAACCAGAACTATCAACAGGTTCTGGCGCCGAGCCGCAGCGGCGGAAACCGCCCGACGGTCGTCGTCGACTACGGACTGAGCATGAGCGCGGGGAGCACTCCCGGACCCTCGAGCTACACGTTCACCCTCACTGTCTCGCCGACCGTGGCCGGGCAGTTGACCGGGCTCCAGTGGGAGGGGTGCGCGCCGGTGGATGACACCGCCCAGGCAACGAGCATCCCCTATTCCGACTCGACGCACACGAACCGGACCAACGCCCCGACCTGCACTATCAGTGGCACCGGCCCGACGTACACGGTGACCCTCACCGGACTCGACTACTCGCTCCAGCATGTGCCGACCACCGACAGCCTGGGCAACGCGATCCCGTCCACAACGAACTTCGTGGCGGCCGGAAAGCTGATCTTCAGCTACGCCACCGCGATCACGCAGAGCACGGGAGTCGACTTCACCGCGACCCCGACCCCGGTCACGTTTGCGGACGGCGTCACCCAGCCGGAGACCAACACCGCCAACGACACCTCTGACACCACGCTTGTGCTCCCGGGAGCGTTCGCCGACCAATGGGCACCGGTGGGTCCGGGAGTCGGGCGATCAGCGTGGGATGCGGCCTACTTCGCCGCGCCCGGCGCCGCACAGGGCGCCACATTCCCGATCGCCGGCGCTGGGACCTCCACGAACCCCGGGCCGGCGGTTCCGAACAGCAAGCTGCCGGTCCTGGCTAACGCGGACAGCACCGCGTGGACGAACTACACCGGCCCGGGCGGCGCCGACCTGGCTGGCGAATGCACCATGGTCGCCAACCCCGCCGACTTCGTCCCCACCCAGGTCGATTTCTATGGCGTGAACGGCGCCTCGAACACGAACATCACTTCCGCACACATCTGGTATCGCACCGACGCGATCGACACCAAGACCGAGACCTGCGGCGAACCGGTGGGGGTTGCGGGCAGCCCGTGGACCGAGGCCACCCTTTCGCCGGCTTGCGCGGCGCAGACCGCGTACATCTCCCCGATCTACTCCGACGACAACTGCGTCGTGACGCTGCCGGCCGGTGTCACCGCGGTCAAGATGACCTGGAACCCGGCCGTCGACACGCAGCAGCACCACACCCTCCGCCTCTGGGGCTATGTTCCCCCCACCGCAGTGGTCGGATCGGATTCCTGGACCGTCGGCGCGTTCAACGCGTCGTACGACACGAGCACCGTCTTCCCAGGCGGCTGGCCAACACTGAACAACTACATCAACATCAGCCAAAACACCTCAGTCTTCGCCACGATTCCCGGCTGCACCTACGCGGCGCCGGCGTGTAACACCAACGGCCAGCGCGACGCGATGCGGATCCAGGGCGCCACGGGCGTGATAACAAAGACCACGCCGGATACCTCCGCGTTGCCGGGCGTACCCGTGACGTACAACCTGACCGCGGAGGCCGACTCGAGCGTTGCGACTCCGCCAGCGCAGACCTTCCCCGTCGTCGACACCCTTCCGGCAGGGATGACCTACGTCACCGGCTCCGCCACCCCGGTACCGGTGGTCACCACCAACGGCACCGGCCAACAGGTCCTCACCTGGACTTTCACTGGCGTTCCCGCGAATACGGCGCAGCACATCACCTATCAGGCCGAGACCGCTCCGAACAGCGCGATCGCGCCCGGAACGGCGCTCACCAATACGGCGGAGATCGACGTGCCGGGTGATAACCGACCGGCCGCCGCGAAGCAGGCGACCGCAAGTGTCACCGTGCCGAACAGCGGTGCCACGACCCTGGGCAAGTCAGTGGAGGCCAACGTGCTTTCCTTCTACGGCGACTCGTCCGCATGGGACCTCGTGGTCAACTCGCAAGATCCGGTGACGAACCCGTTCACCGACACGATCGACGTGCTCCCGGCGAAGGGCGACGCCGACGGGACGAACATCGACGGCAGCTACACGATCACCGGAGTCACCGCACCGACCGGGGCAACCGTGTACTACACGACCGCCACCCGATCGTCGCTGAGCGAGGACCCTCGCTCAGCCTCGAACGGCGGGACGCCCGGCTCCATCAGCGGCAACACCGTCGGATGGTCGACGACCGAACCAGCGAACCCGACCGGGATCCGGATCCTTGGCCCAGCCCTTGCTCCGGGCGCTTCGCAGAACATCCGCATCGCCTTTACGACCCCGGCCGGAACCGATTGCGCCAGCCCGGCGTCGTCTGACAACAAGCCAGGTCAGAAGATCGTGAACACCGCGGACTCCATTGCGGGGCACACCGGCCTTCCGATGCTCTCGTCGGCCACGACCACGATCGGCGACTGCTACGCCCTGGATCTGAAGAAGTACGTGCTCGAAAAGGGCGGGAACCCGGCGACCACGCCGGGAGCACCGAACTCGGACTGGCAGGACGCCAACTCACCTGCTGACTATGAGCAATACTCCGCTGGGGACACCGTCCACTACGCGATCGTCGTGACGAACGTCGGCACCGGCACGCTCACGAGCATTCCCGTGGTGGATGACCACTACAGCGCGTGCAGCTTCACCGTCGCGAGTCTGGCACCCGGTGCGACAGCCTCGCAGCAGTGCACGGCGACCGCCACCGTCGGCACCACTGTGAACACGGCCTCAGCCGACGTGACGCCGCCCTGCGTAAGCGGCACCTGCCCGCCCCCACTCGCCGTGAGCGACCCAGCGGGCGTGTTCGTCCCGGAGGCGCCGCACGTGGTCAAGACCTCGAGCGTCGCTCCTGGCGCGGCCGTGTCGCCCGGTCAGAAGGTCGTGTACACGATCACCGTGACCGAGCCGGCCAGCAGTGTGGCGCCGTACCTGTCGCCCTCTCTGACGGACTCGCTCGCCGGAGTGACCGACGACGCGACGTACAACAACGACGCTGTGACGACCACCGCGAGGGGTGCTGCGGGCACCGTCTCGGTCGCCCCCGCCAGCCACATGCTGACCTGGAGCGGGCCCCTGCTCACCCCGGGGCAGGTGGTGACAATCACTTACTCCGTCACGGTGAACAACCCACTCACCGGCGATGGCATCCTCACCAACGCGGTGACCATGCCGGGCACCAACTGCGACCCGGCCTCCTCCGACCCGGCAGACTGCATCGTGACGCACGACGTGCAATCATTCGTCGTCACCAAGGTTGCGGACAAGACGACAGTGCAGCCCGGTGAGACGGTCACGTACACGATCACCGCACATAACAACGGCGAGGTCGCGTACACCAGCGGTGTTCCTGCATCGTTCACCGACGATCTGAGCAATGTGCTCGACGACGCAACCTACAACAACGATGCGAGGGCCTCCGACGGCAGCACCGTCGACTACAGTGCTCCGACGCTGTCCTGGAGCGGAGCCCTCGCGGTCGGCGCCACGACGACGTTCACGTACACCGTCACAGTGAACACGCCGGACACCGGCGACAAGCAACTTCGCAACTCCGTCGTCGGCGGAAGCAACTGTGCTGCGGGCTCAACCGATCCCGACTGCACGGTCGCCATCCCCGGGCCGGCACTGCAGCTGCAGAAGACAGTCGACGTCAGCTACGCCGACTTCGGCCAAAAGGTCCACTACACGATCGTTGCGACGAACGTCGGAGCGGGCGACTATACGACAGCCAACCCGGCCGCGTTCACCGACGACCTGACGAAGGTCCTCGACGACGCGAGCTATGACAAGGATGCGAAGGCGAGCACCGGCACGCTCTCCTACGCCAAACCCACCCTGTCGTGGCAGGGAGCTCTCGCGTCCAAGGCAAGCGTCACGATCACGTACACCGTGACCGTGCACAGCCCGGACACCGGGAACCTGTCGATGGACAACACGGTCACGACACCGCCGGGAGTCTCGAGCAACTGCGGGACGGGCTCCACCGACCCTGCCTGTGAGACACACACGCCGATCGCGGCCTACCACGTGGCGAAGAGCGTGGACGCGTCGACGGTGAAGCTTGGTGGCGTGCTGCACTACACGATCAGGGTCACCAACACCGGTGCCGTCGCCTACACAGCGGCACACCCGGCATCGCTCACCGACGACATGACGAAGGTACTTGACGATGCCGACTACAACGGCGACGTCAAGGCCTCGTCCGGCAGGCTGAGCTATGCAGAGCCCGACCTGTCCTGGACAGGTGCGCTGCCCGTCGGCGGGACGGTGCGGATCACCTACACGATGACCGTGCACAAGCAGGACACCGGTGACGGCACCCTGATCAACGTCGTGAGGACACCCACCGATCCCGACGGGGTCAGCGTGGCGAACTGCCCGACCGGCTCTTCGGATCCGGTCTGCGCCACCCGCACCACCGTCACGAGCGGCGTCCTGGCGTTCACCGGCAGCAACGTCGACCTGTCGCTCGCGCTCGGCATCCTCCTGCTCGGGCTCGGAGGCCTCCTCACGGCCGTCCGTCTGCGCAAGCGCCGTCGCACCAACTGAGGACAAGGCTCGACCGGTCAGCCGCGGCGGGGGACGCCCCCGCCGCGGCTGATTCGTCGAGGTGAGGTGAAGCGTCACGCCCGGAGGAAGAATGCGAAGCGTCTCCTCCTGAGGCAGCGGCAAGGCCCGGGCTTTCCTCCCCGGAGGGCACTCGTGCCGCGTTCCGCCTCGGGAAGCGAGACCACTTCCTCCCGAACGGGTCGCGCTCTGCGGGGAGGACCCGCCCTAGGACGAGACCGTCGCGAGCAGCGCCCGGCTCTCCGCGATATATCGGTCGCTGAAGGCGGGATCGCTGACCTGCTTGGATCCGTGGAACGGCTTGCCGTCCTCGTCGTAGTAAATGCCGGTCGCTGGCGAGGGATCCGCGACGATGTGCGAGATGACGCGGGCCGCCCTCTTCGAGGTGGTGAAGTGAGGGATCAGTGTGAGGAGTGGCGTGAGGCCCTTTGCCAGCAGTCGGACGGGTGCGGGGACGCTTCCGAGATTGGATCCCGGATTGACTCCCGGCTCGATGGCGCGGAATCGCAGGCGCGGAAACTCCCGCGCAAGGCTGAACACCGAGGCGAGATTTCCCTGCTTCGAGGTGGCGTAGGCGTCCATGCCCGCATGGCTCGAACCGCCGGGCGTGTATTCGCCCCGGGCGGCGGACTGGGCTGAGATGTAGCGGCTGCCGCGGAATCCGGCACGCACCGCGGGGATCCTTTCCGGGTCTTCGACCGCGGAGGCGATGAACACGACGTTCGTGCCGTCAGCGAGGCCTGGGATGAGCGCCTCTGTAAAGGCCAGTGGGCCGAGGTGGTTCGTGGCGAAGGAGAGGTCCCAGCCCTGCTTGCTTGTCGCCGGCTTGGACAGCATGACACCGGCGTTGTTGAGCACGCCGCGGATCGGCAGGCTCAGGGCGGCGATCTCGGCTGCGGCGCGGCGGCCGCTGACAACGTCGGACAAGTCGGCGACCACGGTCGTAGCGCTTCCGCCCTTGCCCTCGATCTCGGCTTTGACCGTGGCGAGCTTCTCGGGGTTGCGGCCGACGAGCACGACGGATCCGTGGTGAGCGAGTTCGAGCGCCGTCGCGCGGCCGAAGCCGGAGGTGGGGCCGGTGACGACCCAGGCGGGTGTGGAAGTGGGCATGTGTGTTCTCCTTGGTTCGGTGGCGGTCAGCCGGCGAGCGCGCGCCACATCGCGTCGAACGCCAGGGAATGGCGAGTGCCGGTCGGATCCGGATTCTGGATGAGGTCGTTGATCGTGGCGTCCGCGATCGCGGACATCAGAGTGGTGACGAAGCCGAGAGGCGCGTCGTGCAGCGGGCCTTCCGCCGTCACCGTTGCAAGGAGCTTGCCCACCTCTGCGTACGCCTCGTGGACGGCGCGGTGGCTCTCGTCGGTGAGGTCCTCGGCGACGCCGAGGTGCGCGAGTGCACGCTGCTTCGTCGGGTCGGTCGTCGCCCACACGATCCAGTGGTCCCACATCAGTCGTAGGTCGTCGCGGGGCGTGGCGTCTGGTCGGAGGCCCGCAGTCGCGATCCTCGCCATCTCGCTCTTCAACGTCACGTACAGCTCGTTGATGAGCACGGGCTTGGTCTCGAAGTAGACGAACAGTGTGCCCGAGGAGACGCCGGCCTCCTTGGCGATCGTCGCCGTGGAGGCGCCGAGTCCTTCGGTTGCGAAAACTCGCGTTGCGGCAGCGAGGAGGGCTTCGCGGTGGGCGGGATTCTTCGGACGAGCCATGACCTCATCCTATGCATGAGTGAGTAGTCAGTCAACTAACTCGAAAACGTGATCGCCACCTCGCCCCGGGGCGCGTCATCGTCACGGCGAGGCTGCGCGCAAACCGCCTCGACCTGGCGCAGCGGATCCTCGGCACGCGGATCGAAGCTACGAGGCCCAGCCACGAGGGGTGGCTGACACTCACAATTCGATTCCCCGAGATCGAGTCCGTGCGGCAACTGTTGCAATCCGGGGATCACATCGAGATCCTCTCGCCGAGCGAAGCCAGGCACCGTATCGTCGCACTCGCCGACGACCTCGCAGAGCGGCGCCGGCAGCCGCCGACTCGGGCCCCGTGAATCGGCGCCCCGCCGCCGATGCTCCAGTCGGGTGCGCGGGAGGACGACCGCCGACCGCGTCCTCCTCGGGGTGTCGACGACGCCCCCGGTTCCGCCCTGGGATGCATGCGTTCCAGGCGCCTGCTCCGGCGGTGACGTCACTTCCTCGCGAACGAGCGCGCGGTCGAGCTCTTCGAAGTCGCAATTCGTCATCTGCGGGAAGAAAAATGACGACTGTGGTTTAGTCGGAAGGTTGCCGCGACCTCGACCCGGCCGACATCATTCCGCACGCACGAGGAGCCGCCCACAGTGCCCATTTTATCTACCACCGCGCGCAGACGAGCCCTCGGTCTCGTCGTGGTCGTCGCGGCGGCGAGCCTCGTGCTTGCCGGCTGCACGAGCAGCAGCACCAAGACCACCACGTCGTCGTCCAAAGAGGGCGGAACGATCACCCTCGGGCGCGTCGCGTCCGTGACCTCCTTCGACCCGAACACCCAGATCACCTCGAACAATGCCTTCGCGATCGATAAGGTGTTCGAGTCGCTCGTGTCGTTCAACGCCAAGGGCGCGATCATCCCGTCGCTGGCGTCGAAGTACAGCATCTCGAGCGACGGCCTCAGCTACACGTTCGACCTGCGTAAGGGCGTCAAATTCTCGGACGGCACGAAGCTCACTCCGGCCGACGTTGTGTTCTCACTCAAGCGCAACGAGTCGTCAAGCGATCCGCTGCCCCTCGACGCTCCGATCACCTCGATCGCGGCATCGGGCAGCGACGCGGTGAAGATCACCCTGTCGTCGCCGTACACGCCCCTCCTCGCCGAGCTCTCCGGGTTCCAGAACAGCATCTTCCCGGCGAACTTCGAGGGAAAGACCGCCGCGGCGTTCTTCAAAGCCCCGATCGGCACCGGCCCGTTCGTCGTCTCGAAGTGGGACACCTCGGGCGACCTCACGTTCGTGAAGAACAAGAACTACTGGCAGCCCGGAAAGCCGTACATCGACAAGCTGGTCTACAAGCTCGTCTCGACCGACACGCAGCTCGTGCAGCAACTGCAGTCCGGTGAGATCAACGCGATCGACGAGGTCAACGATTCCAGCGTCTCGTCGCTCCAGAGCAACTCGAGCGTCAGCGTCGAGACCGCCGGTTCGTGGGTCATCGAGCAACTGTTCTTCAACACCCAGAACCAGTACTTCAGCGATCGGAACGTGCGTCGGGCCGTCGCTCAGGCGCTCGACCGCTCCGGCATCACGAAGGCCACGACGTTCGGCACCGCCAAGGTCGCGAACTCGCTGATTCCGCCGACGATCGCGTACTCGGCGAACTCCTCCGGGTACGCGCTGAAGTACGACGTCACCCAGGCGAAGGCCGATCTCGCGCAGTCGAAGTATCCGAAGGGTTTCACCACCACGCTGATGATTCCGAGCGGTGACTCGCTCCGGAGCCAGGAAGCGCAGATCATCCAGTCGTCGCTGGCGAAGATCGGCATCACGGTGAAGATCCAGTCGATCGACCTGGCGACGTTCCGCGCGAATTTCTTCGCCTACAAGTTCGACTTCATGATCGACAGTGGCCAGTCGGACTATCCGGATCCTGATGAGCTCGTGACTTTCCAGGCCGACCCGTCGGGCTTCAGCAAGTCGTACTGGACGCACTACTCGAACGCGACCGTGACGCCGCTCCTCGCGAAGGCACGCCAGACGCCGGACGGAAGCTCTCGCAAGTCGCTATACCTCGAGATCCAGAAGATCCTCGCGGGCGACGTGCCCTACGTCCCCTTCTTCTACCCCAGCACGATCAAGGCGACCAGCAGCAACGTCCATGGCGTCACGGTCCTGCCGAACGGAAGCATCGACTTCCAGGACGCGTGGATCTCTAAGTGATTCCGGGCTCCTTCCGATGGCTGCGGCGAACACTGTTCACAGTCGTTCCCGTAGTCATCGGAGTGGTGCTCGCGGTCTTCTTCCTGCTGCGCCTCGTGCCGGGCGATCCCGCCCGGATGATCCTGGGCCAGAACGCCACGACCCAGGCGGTCGAGGCGCTGCACGAGAAACTCGGTCTCGATCAACCGCTCTACGCCCAGCTCGGGTCTTTTGTGGCAACCCTCTTCACGCGTGGTGACACGGGCGATTCGCTGCTCTACCACGTTCCGACGCGCCAGCTGATCTTCGAGAAAGCGCCGATCAGCCTGGAGCTCGTCGGTATCGCCGTGCTCTTCAGCATCCTTATCGCCGTGCCGCTGGCCGTCGTGGCCGCGCGCTACAAGGACAGCCCGGTCGACCACCTGGTGCGCATCATCCCCACCATTGGCCTCGGCATGCCGACCTTCTGGGTCGGTCTCCTCCTCATCGTGCTGTTCGCCGTCGCCCTGCGCTGGTTCCCGGTCGGGGGCATCGGATCCACGCCGCTCGATCCCTTTCGAAGCCTGGTGCTGCCGGCGCTCGCCGTCTCACTCGGGTTGGCGCCTCCGCTGATCCGCTCACTCCGCTCCCAGCTCCTTGAGGTCTTCTCGGCCGACTTCGTGACGACCTACCAGGCGGCCCGCGTGCCGGAACGCCGTGTGCTGTTCGGTCACATCCTGCGGAATGCAGCGCTGCCCACCGTCACCCAGCTCAGCGTCAACATCTCGTACCTCATCGGCGGCACGCTCGTGGTCGAGCAGGTCTTCGGCATCAACGGGCTCGGCAGCCTGCTCTTCACAGCCATCTCCAACCGTGACTTCCCCGTCGTGCAGGGGGTGGCGCTCTATTGCGCTTTGATGGTCGTGATCGTGTCGCTCGTGCTGGACGCGGTCGCCTACCGTCTCGACCCGAGGACGCGTGTCGCATGAGCGCCATCGACAGCACGACCGACATCACGCTCAGCGACAAGGCCCCCTCCCGCACCTCGCGCCAGACGTTCTTTACTCGCGCCCGCCGCTCGCCGACGCTCGTGATCGGAATCGTGCTGCTCGTGCTGCTGGTGCTGGCGTCGGCCTTCGCCCCGCTTTTGACTCCGTTCAGCCCGACGGCCCAGCATCTCGGTTCGGGGCTCCTCGCTCCGTCGTGGACGCACCCCTTCGGCACGGACGAACTCGGGCGAGACATCATGAGCCGGATGCTCTACGCCGGGCGCACGGATCTTCGGATCGCGTTCCTCGCGGCGGCCGCTCCCTTCGTCGTCGGTATCGTCGTCGGTCTCCTGTCCGGGTACTTCGGCGGCCCGCTCGACTTCGTCATCGGCCGCGTCGTCGACACCGTCATCGCCTTCCCCTTCTATGTGATCGTCGTCGCGCTCGTCTTCGTCATCGGCGTGGGGGAGTTCGGCATCTACGTCGCCTTCGCGCTCGTCGGCTGGGTCGGTTACGCCCGCGTCGTGCGCGCGAGCACGCGATCGATGCGGTCGGCAGGGTGGGTGGACGCGGCGCGCGGTGGGGGTCTGTCGCATTTCCGGGTGATCCTGCGGCACCTCCTGCCCAACGTGCTGCCGCTCGCGGTCGTGCTGCTTGCCACGGAAATCATTCTGATCATGGTCGCCGTCGTCACCCTGGGCTACCTCGGGCTCGGCGTGCAGTCGCCGACCCCCGACTGGGGAACGATGATCCAGGACGGGCAGAACTTCGTGACCACGAAGTGGTGGCTCTCCGCCATCCCAGGGGTCGCCGTGATCTACACCGGAATCTCGCTGTCGCTGATCGGCGACGGGCTCGGCGACGCCTGGAGGATCCGATGAGCAGCGCGGTGCGAGTCGAGCACCTCAACCTGGCAGCGGGCATCCCGCTGGTGAACGACGTCTCGTTCGAGGTCGCCGCGGGCGAGGCCGTCGGCATCGTGGGTGAGTCGGGATCCGGCAAGAGCCTCACGCTCCGCTCCATCATCGGCCTGCTACCGAGGGGGGTCGTCAAGACTGCCGGCGTGATCGAGACGGTCGGCAACGTCGGCATGGTGTTCCAGGACCCCCTCACCGCTCTCGACCCCTTGATGCCGGTGGGCCGACAGGTCGCCGAGGTCAGCCGGTTCGCACACAACTCCACGCGTGCCGAGGCGACGGCCCACGCCATTCAGCTCTTCGAGCAGGTCAGGCTTCCGGATCCGGCGGGCAAAGCGCGCTCCTATCCGCATCAGCTTTCGGGCGGCCAGCGGCAGCGCATCGTCATCGCCATGGCGCTGGCGGCCGATCCGGCGATCCTGCTCTGCGACGAGCCGACGACAGCTCTCGACGTGACCGTGCAGAAAGAGATCCTGGCCCTTCTCGAGCGCCTTCGACGTGAACTCGACCTGGCGGTCGTTTTCGTCAGCCACGACCTCGCCGTGGTGAGCTCGGTCTGCTCGCGGCTCATCGTGATGAACCTCGGAAGCATCGTCGAGACCGGCCCGACAGCCGAGGTCATCGCCCGGCCGCAGCACGCCTATACCAAGAAGCTCCTCGATGCAGTGCTGCCGTTGCCGGGACTGTCGACGGCAGGGGGTGCCTCGTGAGCGCGATCGAAATCCGCTCCGCGACGATTTCGTACGGCCGGGAGGTCGCCGTCTCCGATCTCAGCCTCTCCGTCCGGTCCGGAGGCTCCCTGGGCATCGTCGGCGAGTCGGGGTCGGGCAAGACGACTGTGGCCCGGGCGATCGTCGGGCAGCTCGGATTGACCAG
The DNA here is from genome assembly GCA_025464735.1 of Frondihabitans sp. Next base: position 27,701 of record JAODMX010000270.1, read on the forward strand.
CGGAGCCGTGCTCCTCGACGGTGTCGAACTGGGTGATCGCCGCAGCACGACGGAGCGCCGAGCGATCCAGATGGTGCAGCAGGATCCGTATTCCTCGCTGAATCCGCGGATGACTGTCCGTCAAACCCTCGGCGAGCTGCTGCGGGTGCACCGGATCGTGCCTCGGTCGCAGATTGCCGACCGGTGCGCCGAGCTGATGACCATGGTTCGGCTGGACCCGGCCGACCTCGACGCCTTCCCGCACCAGTTCTCGGGTGGGCAGCGCCAGCGGATTGCCATCGCACGTGCCATCGCCGTCCAACCGCAGGTCATCGTGGCGGACGAGCCCACGAGCGCTCTGGATGTCTCGGTGCAGGCGACGGTGATCGAACTCCTCGCGCAGTTGCGGCAGACGCTCGACCTCACGCTGATCTTCATCTCGCACGATCTGGCCGTCATCAACGCCGTGTGTGACGAGGTCGCCGTGATGAAGTCAGGCGCCCTCGTTGAGACGGCTCCGCGCGAGACATTCTTCACCGCCCCTCAGAATGCCTACAGTCGTGCACTGCTCGAAGCGGTGCCGCGCCTCGATCGATCCCCGGGAGACCCGCTGACATGACCCTCCGACCCGAAGATCTGCTCGACCAGCCGCCGCTGGCTCCGAGTGAGCTGACGCATCTCGAAGACCTCGCGCGCCAGGTGCTTGCCACCTCGAACGACGTGATCATCGTGCAGGCGGAGGCGATCCTCGCCCTCGAGGGCGTCGCTCGCAGCGTTGGCGCGCAAGGCCGGGTGGCGCTCAACGTGGTGACGGGGCCGTACGGCAGGGTGTTCGGTCAGTGGATGCGCGAGGCCGGATCCGACGTCATCGACCTCGCCAGCGAGTTCGACGCGGTCGTGAATCCGGACGCGGTCATCGCGGCCATCGAGACACACTCGCCGTCGGTCGTGGCCATCGTCCACGCCGAGGCCGCGACCGGAGGCACGAATCCGCTCGGCCCCGTTCTGCGTGCGGCCCACGAGCACGGGGCAGTCACCGTCGTGGACGCCGTCGCGTCCATCGGCGCGGAGCCCGTGCTCGTCGACGACTGGCAGATCGACATCGCCGTCATCGGCGGGCAGAAGTCGCTCGCCGGGCCGGCCGGGGTCAGCGCAGTCGCACTCTCAGCCGCGGCCTGGACCCTCATCGACTCCACACCGAACGCGCCCCGTGGCTCGTCGCTGTCGTTGCTCGACTGGCGGGACGGGTGGCTCCGCACCGACCGCAGTGTCATCCCGGGGATGCCGTCGTGGCTTGAGTCACGAGCTCTCATCGCGGCGCTTGAACGCGTCCTCGCCGAAGGGCTCGTCGCGACGAACGACCGTCACCGACAGGCCTCCGTTGCGACGGTCGCCGGAGCGGCAGAACTCGGTCTCTCCCCGTGGCAGACAGGCGGAGTTGAGACCCTGGCGCCGGTCGTGACCGCGCTCCGACTGCCCGAGCCGGGTGCGCTGTCCGACGGTGCGCTCGGGGGAATCGTCAGCCCCGGAAACGGTGATCTTCGAGGGAGGCTGTTCCGGGTGAACCACACCGGGCGCGCGGCCGCGCTCGACCGGATCGTCGATGCCCTGGAGAGAGTCGCGGCTGCGCTCGACGTGCCCGCCGATGACGCCGTTCGGGCCGCGCGCGCGGCGTGGGAGCGGTGACGACGATGCCCACGTCCGCATCCGCGGGGAGTGCCTTTTCGATCACCGGCGCACAGGTCATGGATCCGGAGGGCGCCTTCCTCGATCGCGGCACCCTGACCGTCGACGGTGGCCTGTTCGCAGGATGGGGCGTTTCGGATCCGTCGGGAGGCGTTCTAGACGCGACCGGACTCTGGCTCATCCCCGGGGTCTACGACTGCCACAGTCACATCACCTGGAACGATTTCCACCAGGAGGACAGGGAGCGCCGCTCCGAGGAGGAGCGAGACGGCCAGACCGCTGCATCGCTCACGTTGACGCTTCGCGGGGGTGTCACCAGTCTTCGTGACGGTGGGGGAGCCCCGCAGCGGCTCCAGCGCGCGGTTGCGGACGGCGACCTCGCCGGGCCCCGCCTGCAGATCTCTGTCGACATGCTCGGCGCCGACGTGGCGGGCAGCGTTGCGCGGGTCTCCGATGCCGTGCGCGCGTCGCTCGACAAGGGCGCGCAGTGGATCAAGCTCATCGCAACCGCCGGCGTGGCGACTCCCGGCGACAGGCTGCTCGACTCGAACTTCTCTCGGGACGAGATCGAGGCGGCTGCCCGGATCGCCGAGGCGGGTGGAGCGCGTCTCATGGTTCACACCTGGGGCGGTGACTCGCTCGACTGGGCCATCGAGTCGGGCGCCGGCAGCCTCGAGCACGGCATCTACCTCACCGAAGAGCAGGCCGCGCGAGCCGCGCGAGCGGGGCTGACCCTCGTGCCGACCCTCACGGTCTACCGGCAGCTGCGCGACATGATCGTCTCCGGCGAGTTGCCGGGCGTTCCCCTGGCGCGCGTCACGGACGTGCTCGCCGCCCACGAACGGGCGGTTCGGAGGGCCCAAGACGCGGGACTCCCGCTGGCGCTCGGCAGCGACTTCTCCCTGCCCCGGCAGCACGGCACCAACCTCACCGAGATCGGTACGCTGATCCGGGCGGGGCTCTCGAGTGCCGAGGCGCTCCTCGCGGCGACGCGGAACGGTGCCCTGCTGCTGCAGGACGGCGGCTCGGGGATCATCGACACCGGCGAGAGGGCCGATGCCGTCCTGCTCGACGCTGATCCCTCGGATCCTGCGACCTACGAAGGCGTCGCGCACGTCGTGGCGGTCGTCAAGGACGGTGTGCTCGTGCACGTCGGTGGGCTCGAGGCGACCGCGATCAGTTGACGAGTTTGAGCTCCGGGGCTTGGCCCGCCTCGAGGAGGAAGTAGCCGAGGAACGTCACGCCCTCGGCAGTCGCGTCGAACTTCGTGATGACAACGTCTGCGGGCTCGTAGAAGATGTCGCCGGCCCGCAGCGTCGTCTCTGGATTGCTCTCGATCTGGAAGACGACAGAGCCGCTCTCGATCGTTCCGAAGACCGCCCCGTTGTGAGTGTGGGCGCCGACAGCGGTCGAAGGTTCGATTGTGATTCGTCGGACCTCGACGTGCGCGACCTGCGCGGGGTTCTCAAGGGGCTGGTCCAGCAGAATCGTGCGAACCACGGGCGTGTCAGTCATAGCTCCATCGTGCCATCCGGCCAGGATCCCCTACGGCTCGGAACTCAGCTCGTCGGGGTCGAGCGTCCTCGCGGCCGGCAGCGTCGAGATCTGAGCTGGGGGCACACCCATCTCGGCGTACGTGCCTTGGAGACTTGCGACGACAGCACCCATGGCGCCCGAGTAGTCGTCCAGGGTCGCCAGGGCGAGTGGAACTCTGACGTGCAGATTCCGCTCGAGTTCGTCTTCGTAGGCGGCGAGGCGGGGGCCGAGGGAGTGGGCGATGCGGCCGCCCAGCACGACGATGGCCGGATCCGAGCTGACGATGAGCGCGGTGAGGACGACGAGCAGAGCATGATCGAATTCTGACGCGAGCGGAGCCAGCTGAGCCGGGGCCTCCTCCCGGAAGAGCTCCGCGGGCGTGGCAAGTGGGTGGCCTAGTTCGGCGGCGCGCCGCGTGATCATGGGGCCGGTCACCAGGTTCTCCAGACGGGTGCCGAGTGGTCCGACGAGGAGGTGCCCGAACTCGCCAACGATGCCGCGGCGCCCTCGGATGATGCGACCGTCGATCGCGATGGCAGCGCCGAGCCCTGTGCCGATCGTCACCATGCCGGCCGACAGGGCATCCTTCGCGGCACCGAACTTCTGCTCGCCGAGAAGCGCGTAGTTGGCATCGTTGTCGATGTGGAGAGGGATGCCGCAGACGCGTCTCAGAGTCGAGAGGAACGCTGGATCTTCCACCTGGGGAAGATTGGGCGCGTTGGTCACGGCTTGATCGTCAGACGCGACGGCCCCGGGAACGCCGACTCGGATGGCTGCCAGTGAGAGCGAGTCGCCCCGAACATCAGCAATCTGCGCTGCGAGCCACTCGGCGAGAGCTACCGGGTCGAGGTCGCGCGGCGTCGGAAGCCGTTGCACCCGCACCGGATGTGCCAGGAGGTCGGCGATCACGATGCGTGTTGTCGACGCACCCAGGTCGACTCCCGAGACGAATGCGAGATCCGCGACGACGACGATTTGCACGGCGCGACGACCTCGCAGGCCGGTCTCGATGTCGGATGTCTCTCTGACCACACCCTCCGCGAGCAGTGTGTCGACGGCGCGCGAGACGGTGGCCGACGACAGGCCGGTGACCGCCGCGAGTTCAAGTCGTGTCGTCGTCCGAGCGTGCAGGATTTCGGCCAGCACATCGTCCCGCCCCGTTTGTCGGTTCACCGTCACTTGGCACCCCATTTGCTTTCATGACGATCTTAACCTGACAAAAGTGGCGGGTCCATCAGGATCCGAACCTCTCTTTTCGAGCTTTAATCAGCCCGAAACAAAAAAGTTCTTCCCTGAATGACGATGTGGCTCTATGTTTGGCTTCATCATGAAAGTAAATACCTTTTTGTACGCTTCCGGCGGTGCCCGATGACCGGCACGCCCGTGTTCGTCGGCGTCGATGTCGGTGGGACGAAAATCCACGCCGCCGTCGCCCGGTCGTCGTCCCACGACGGGGGGTT
>JAODMX010000085.1 GCA_025464735.1 Frondihabitans sp.
GTCCATGATGGGCGCAGGCTACTGATCGAAGCTCACCCCATGTCGACGACAATTTTTCTCGAGGTCGCACTGCGGGACGACGCGGCCGACGTCGAGGAGATCATTCGCGAGACGCTGGCCCAAACGACCGCCTTCCCCGGTTGCGAGAGCCTCGAGGTATTGATCGACGATGCGGATCCGACGAAGTACATCGTGGTCGAGAAGTGGGCGACGACGGCCGACCACGACTCCTACATCGCCTGGCGCGGCACCCCGGAAGGCCGGAGTCGGCTCGGTGAGATCCTCGCGGCGCCGCCCGTGACGCGGCAGTTCGAGAAGACCGTCGCGCTCTAGAGTGACGGCACCCTGCTCGCACTAGAGGGCTCGCGCTGCCAGCGCGTAGGAGTCAGCCACTCGCGCGGGGTCGTCGAACCGGGTTCAGTGCGCTGGGCAAAGCAACTGCGTGCGAAAGCCCGAGCGGTCGATTACGTGTTCGTCCATCGGTTCGCCGCAGAGCGGGCAGGCGCCGCCGTGGGGTGGGACGGGGGCAGGTGGCTCGAGCGGGTCGCCGAGATCGGCCGGCCCGAGGTAGGGCTTCAGCCGTGCGTTCAGACGATGGACGACGCCACTGACGCCGCGGTCCCACTCGGGTTTCTCGGAAATCTTCACGTTCAATAGTTTACGATTTAATAGCGCACTATTCAATCGGGCATGAGAGTCTTGACGCATGAATCCGGATCCTGACAACCTCCTTGCTCTCGAGAACCAGGTCTGCTTCGCCGTTGCGGTGGCCGCGCGCACCGTGCTGGGCGTCTATCGGCCTGTGCTCGAGCCGCTCGGCCTCACGCACCCGCAGTACCTCGTCATGCTTGCCCTCTGGGAGCATGGCGAGCTGTCGGTTGGACGGCTCGGCACGCTGCTCCGCCTCGACTCCGCCACTCTGTCGCCGCTGCTGCGCCGTCTCGAGGAGGCGGGGTTCGTCACCCGGCACCGGCGTAGCGAAGACGAACGCGTCGTCGACGTTCGCCTGACGGATTCCGGTCGCGAACTCCGCGAGCAGGCGCTCGATGTCCCGCACCGCGTCATCGAGCGGATCGGTCTCAGCGTTGCCGAACTAGAGGCGCTTCGCACCTCGCTCCAGGCCTTCGTTGTTTCGGCTGACGCTGCTGCGACGCGGCGGTAGTCGGAGCGTTTTGCGTGAATGGTACGAGTGCAGTATTCTTTATATCGAACTGAAACGATTCAAGATCTCGAGGGTCCAACCTTCGTCGACGTCGATGGACAAGGAGGGCCAGTGTCGGTCCACATCGGAAGCAAGAGCACCACGGGCTGGAAGGCGACGATCGCCGTCTCCATGTCGAACTACATCGAGGCCGGGTCGATCATCGCGATCGCCACGAGTCTCACGTTCTGGCAGGAGCATTTCGGGGTCAGCGACCTCGCCGTCGGCCTGCTCGCTTCGCTCAGCGCCAACGCGTTCGGCGCGGCAGCAGGCGCCCTGATCGGTGGCCCCCTGTGCGACCGGTTCGGCCGCAAGTTCATCTACACCTACGATCTCCTGCTCTACATGCTCGGCATGCTTCTGGCCATCTTCGCCGGAAGCTACGGGATGCTCCTCGTCGGGTTCATCCTCACCGGCATCGCAGTCGGAGCCGGCGTGCCCGCCTCGTGGACGTACATCGCCGAGGAGGCGCCGGCAGACAAGCGGGCGAAGCACGTCGGGATCGCCCAGCTCGCCTGGTCGGTCGGGCCCCTGATCGGGTTTCTCCTGGCCATCCTGGTCGCACCCCTCGGTCTGCTCGGCAGCCGTCTGATCTTCGCGGAGCTGTTCGTCGTCGCCGGCGTCTCGTGGTGGATGCGGAGGGGGCTTCCCGAGTCGAAGATCTGGAGAGACGAACGGGCGGCCGCGACGCAGAAGACGTCCTTCTTCAGTGGCTTCCGTCAGCTGTTCGGGAGAAAGGCGAACCTCACCGCGATGCTGTTCCTGTTCGGCGTCTACTCGCTCTGGAACACGGTCTCAGGCCAGGCCGGGATCTTCCAGCCGCGGGTCTACGGCGCCGCCGGCATCAGCAGCGTGACCGAGCAGTACCTCCTGCAGGTGATCGTCTGGGGGCTGACCGTCGCCGCCACCTACTTCGGCTTCATGCTCCTCGCCGACCGGATCAGTCGCCGCTGGCTGTACTTCGCCGGCGCCCTGCTCGCGATCATCTCGTGGGCGGTGCTGATCTACGGGCCCGCCGGTCTCTTCTCTGTCCTGTTCTTCGCCATCGGCTGGGGAATCTCGGCGGGTATCGGAGCCCAGGCCTTCTATGGCCTCTGGACGAGCGAGCTGTTCGCGACCTCGTACCGCGCGAGCGCGCAGGGAGTGCTCTTCCTCGTCGCCCGCGTCATGGTCGGTCTGCTGAGTCTGTGGTTCCCCGTGCTCCTCGCGAGCATCGGTCTCGAGAAGCTCGGCTACCTCATCCTCGGCCTTCTTGCCGTCTCGCTTCTGGTCGGGACCATCTGGGCTCCACGCACGCGGGGCAAGACCCTCCAGCAGATCGAGAAAGAGCGATACGGCGAGGTTCTCGAGACCGTCTCCTCCGGCGTGCCCGCGACCGCGGGGGTGTCCCGATGACGAGAGTCTGCTTCCAGCTTCAGGTCGACCCCGAGCTGATCCCGGCCTACCGGGAGCGGCACCGGGCAGTGTGGCCGGCGATGCTTCGTGAGATCCACGCGTCCGGTCGACGAAACTATTCGCTGTTCCTCCGCCCTGACGGGCTGTTGATCGGCTACTACGAGACCGACTCCGTGCTGACTGGCGATTTCTATCTCGCCTCGTCCGAGGTCGCGGCCGCGTGGGAGGCCGACATGGGGGCGCTCTTCGCCGGGCTCGACGGGCGCGCCGATCAGGTGGCGGTCGAACTCGAGGAGGTTTTCAACCTCGAGGACCAGCTCGCGGCACTGCCGCCCGAGGTCGCGGCGCCGCCGACCGAGGAGGAGGATTGAGTCATGAAAACGATGACGTTGCCGAATACCCAGCTCGAATCCTCGAACATCATCCTGGGGTTGATGCGGATCACGTCCCTCTCCGACGACGAGATCCGTAACCTGGTCGCCGAGGCGTGCGACCTCGGGATCAACTTCTTCGACCACGCCGACGTCTACGGTGGAACGCCTCACGAGTGCGAGCGCCGCTTCGGTGAGGCGGTGACGCTGGCACCCGGCCAGCGCGAGTCGATCACCCTTCAATCGAAGGTCGGGATCCGAGATGGCTATTGGGACTTCTCGAAGGAGCACATCCTCGAATCGGTCGACGAATCGCTGAAGGCCCTCCACGCCGACTACCTCGACATTTTGCTGCTGCACCGCCCCGACATTCTGGTCGAGCCCGAGGAGGTCGCCGCAGCGTTCGACGCGCTCGAGGCGGCAGGCAAGGTGCGCAACTTCGGCGTCTCGAACCAGATGCCGCTGCAGGTGGAGCTCCTGAAGACCGCCGTGAAGCAGCCGCTCATCGTCAACCAGGTGCAGCTCAGCATCACGCACGCGCCGATCCTGGCGCAGGGCGTCGCCGCCAACATGGCGGGCCTCGACCAGTCGATCGACCGCGACAATCAACTGGTCGAGTACGCACGGCTCAACGACATCGTGCTCCAGGCCTGGTCGCCGTTCCAGAAGGGATTCTTCGACGGAGTCTTCCTCGGTGACCGCGAGGGCTTCCCCGAGTTGAACGACGCCATCGACGAGCTCTCCGCGAAGTACGAGGTGCCGGCCGCGGCGATCGCGGTCGCGTGGATCACCCGCCACCCCGCCAAGATGCAGGTCGTGCTCGGCACGACGAGCGTCGAGCACCTGCGCGATTCGGCTGCAGGATCCGACATTCCCCTGACCCGCCAGGAGTGGTACCGCCTCTTCACCGCGGCTGGCCACATCCTCCCTTAGCGGTTCGCCCTGCGTCAGCACGGCTCCGCGGGGTGCCACGACTCCACGACTCCACGACTCGCCACTCACTTTCGTGAGGGGCGGCCATTTGTGGAGTTGGGGTTTCGAGTGCGAGTTCGCTGGGTCGTGCGACTCCACGACTTGCCACTCACTTTCGCGCGGGCCGATCATTTCTGGAATCCTACGAACCCGCCGGCCCAGGCGGGCCTCGCCCTGCGTCAGCCGGAGGTCGACGCGCGGACGACTAGTTCGGGTTGATACACGATGCGGTGTGGCTCTGACGGCGGCCCGTCGGTCGACTCGGCCAGCAGGAGTTCGAGGCCGGTGCGCCCGATGAGGCCGCTCGGTTGGCGGATCGACGAGAGGGGCACGACCGTTGCCTGGGCGAAGGCGATGTCGTCGTAGCCGATCAGGGCGATCTCGTCGGGCACTCGGATCCCGCCCAGGATCCCGAGGCCTTGAAGGACGCCCACGGCGACCAGGTCGTTGGCGCAGAAGACCCCGTCTGGTCGGTCGGCGGGTGCTCGTGAGGCGATGCGTTCGCCCGCTCGGCGTCCTTCGAGGACGGACAGGGCTGCGGTCGGGATCACCTCGAGGCTCGCGCCGGTCGTCGCGTCCACGGCGGCGAGCGCGCCGCGCATGCGGTCCGAGACCTGGCGGATCGTTTGCGGCCCTCCGACGAAGGCGAGTGTGCGGCGGCCGACCGCGATGAGGTGGGCCGCCGCGAGGCGACCCCCGACCACATCGTCGACGGCTACGGAAGAGAACGATGACTGGGCGTTGGCGCGGTCGACCAGGACTACGGGGATGCCGTGGTCGCGGAGTCGCTCGATCCGGTCGACGTGATCGTCGAGGGGGGAGAGGAGAACGCCGCTGACGCGCTGCTTCTCGAAGAGGTCGAGGTAGGCGGCTTCGCGGGAGGCGTCCTCGCCGCTGTTCCCGATGAGCACCGACAGTCCGTCTTCGGCGGCGCGGTCTTCGGCACCTCGGGCGAGGTCGGTGAAGAACGGGTTTCCGGCGTCGAGAACGATGAGGCCGAAGCTCAGGCTGCGCCCTGCGCGCAGCTGCCTGGCGGCGTCGTTGCGAACGAATCCGAGCTTGTCGATGGCGTCGTGGACACGCTTGACGGCCTGTTCGGAGACTTTGTCGGGTCGGTTCAGCACGTTCGACACGGTGCCGACGGAGACACCGGCGAGGGCGGCGACGTCGCGGACGCTCACGGTCGACACATCTGCTCCTCCCTGCGGTCCCTCGGTGGTGCCGCTTCTCGGCATTATGCCGGAGTCGAGGCCCCGCCGTTATTGAAACGTGTCACGGCGAAGTTGACGTCGCCTCGAAAGAGTCCTAGTCTCGCCGATATTGGAACGATTCACTCTTGCCAATGCAGTCAAGTAGAACAGGTTCATCAATGTCGATTGACCCATTCCCGAACGGCCCTGCCGTCCTCGAACTCCGCGAGGTCGCCAAGTCGTTCGGGCCCGTCGTTGCGCTGGCTTCGGCCACCCTCGAAGTGCGCCCGAGTTCGATCCACGCGCTCGTAGGCGAGAACGGTGCGGGCAAGTCCACTCTCGTGAAGATCGTCGCGGGGCTCTACCAGCGCGACAGCGGTGTGTTCCGCTTTCGCGGCGACGACGTCGACTTCGCGTCGACAGCGGCGGCCAAGGCTGCCGGCATCGCCGTCATCTACCAGGAGCCGACGCTCTTCCCCGACCTGTCGGTCACGGAGAACATCTTCATGGGGCGCCAGCCGACCGACCGGTTCGGCCGGGTCGACCGCAAGGCGATGCGTGCCGAGGCGACGGAGATCTTCACGCGCCTCGCCGTCTCCATCGACCCGGACCGAACGGCCGAGGGACTATCGATCGCCGATCAGCAGATCATCGAGATCGCCAAGGCCATTTCGCTGGATGCTCGGCTCCTAATCATGGACGAGCCCACGGCCGCCCTCAGCGGCGTCGAGGTCGAGCGACTCTTCGCCGTCGCCCGCAGCCTCCGCGACGAAGGCCGCGGGCTCGTCTTCATCTCGCACCGCTTCGACGAGGTCTTCTCCCTGTGCGACACGGTGACCGTCATGCGCGACGGATCGTTCGTGTCCACGGATCCGATTTCCGACGTGACGGAGGACGAGATCGTCCGTCGCATGGTCGGTCGCGAGGTGACCAACCTCTTCCCGAAGCACGAGGCCGAGATCGGTGATGTCGTGCTCACCGTCGACGGCTTGAGTGCCACCGGCGTCTTCCACGACATCTCGTTCACCGTGCGTGCCGGCGAGATCGTCGGGCTGGCGGGGCTGGTCGGGGCCGGTCGGAGCGAGATCGTTCGCGCCGTGTTCGGTGTCGACGACTACCAGCAGGGCAGCGTCACTGTCTCGGGCGCGAAGCTCGCCAAGCACAATCCCAGCCAGGCGATGCAACTCGGCCTCGGGCTTGTCCCGGAGGATCGACGCAAGCAGGGTCTCGTCATGGAGTCGTCGGTCGCGCGCAACTCGACCCTCGCCATCCGCGAGGGCCTGGCCCGCTGGGGTCTGCTCAAGTCGTCCTCCGAGAACGCGTCGGCCGAGATCTGGGCGAGTCGGCTCCAGGTCAAGACGACGTCGCTCGACACTCTCGTCGGCACACTCAGCGGCGGCAACCAGCAGAAGGTCGTGCTGGCCAAGTGGCTGGCGACGAACCCCAAGGTGCTGATCATCGATGAGCCGACGCGTGGCATCGACGTCGGCACGAAGTCGGAGGTACACCGCCTTATCGGCGAGCTGGCCGGCCGGGGCATGGCAATCGTCATGATCTCGTCGGAGCTGCCGGAGGTCTTGGGAATGGCGGATCGGATCCTTGTGGTCAGGGAGGGCCGGATCACGGCCGAGATCGGACGCGACGACGCCACTGCCGACAACGTGATGTATGCGGCGACCCACGCGGCGGAGGCTCTCCGATGAGTACGATCACCGAATCGAAGCCCGTCGCGGGCGGGCAGCAGCCGGCACCGCAGAACGGCAACTCGCTGAGTCGCGGCTTCGGGCGCTTGGTGAAGGCGCGCGAGACGTCCATCTTCCTGGTGATCGTCGTCGTCGTGGTCGTCACGACGATCGTCAACCCGAGCTTCCTCTTCTCGGTGGACGGCTGGCGCGACCTGCTTCTGACTCCGGCCATGCTGCTTCTGCTGGCGGTCGGTGAGGCCATGGTCATCGTGACCCGAAGTGTCGACCTCTCCGTCGGATCCGTGGTCGGGCTCACGGCCTACCTGACCGGGCAGCTGTTCATCCACGTTCCCGGGATCCCGACCATCGCCGTCTTCGCCATCTGCGTCGTCGCGGGAGGCTTCCTGGGGCTTATCAACGGAGCGCTCGTCGCCTTCGCGAAGGTCCCCGCGCTCGTGATCACTCTGGGCACGCTCTACGTCTACCGCGGCGTCAACGTGCTCTGGACGGGCAGCAACGAGATCACCCCGTCGCAGCTGCCCAATTCGTTCTTGAATCTCGGCACGAACAGCGTCGTCGGTCTGCCGTACCTCTTCATCATCGCGATCGTGGTGGTCCTGGTGGCCGGGTGGTACATGCGCAACAAGCGCAGCGGACGTGAGCTGTACGCGATCGGATCCGACCCAGATGCGGCCGAGCTGTACGGACTCAAGGTGCGTCGTAGGATCCTGGTCGCCTTCGTCATCTCCGGAGCCCTGGCCGGCCTCGCGGGCGTGCTCTTCACGGCGCGATACGGCACGAGCGACTCGCAGACGGGCACCGGCCTCGAACTGCAGGCCGTGGGAGCCGCGGTCATCGGTGGTGTCGCGATCTTCGGCGGAAGCGGCTCGGTCTACGGGGCGGCCATCGGTGCCTTCCTGCTGATCACGATCAGTCGGGCGCTGCCGATCCTGGGGGTTTCGAGCTTCTGGCAGCAGGCCGTCGTCGGTGTGCTGATCGTCGCGGCGATCGTGCTCGACCGCTATCTCTCGCTCCGTGTATCCAGACGGCTCATCGCTGCCAGGGAGGTCTCGCATGTCTAGCATCGACGCAACACCCGATCTCGCCTCGCTCGGGGGTACCGGCCGGAGCATCCCCGCCTACGGGAACCCGCTCTGGAAGCGCCTCCTGGTCTCGCGGGAGACGACCATCATCGGTGCACTCATCGTGGTCTGGATCATCGCCGCCATCGTCGTGCCGTATTTCAACTCGACGACGACGGTTGACTTCCTTCTGCTCGACACGGCGCCGATCCTGATGATCGCACTGCCGATGACCTTCGTCATCATGACGGGCGAGATCGACCTGTCCGTCGGCAGCACCGTCGGCCTCAGCAGCGTGCTGCTCGGGCTCCTGACCCAGGCGCACGTTCCGTTCGGGTTGTCGATCGTGCTCTGCCTGGTGCTCGGCCTGGTGGCAGGCGCGTTCAACGGGTTCTTCGTCACCGTGGTCGGCCTGCCGTCGATCGCCGTCACCATCGGCACGATCGCTCTCTACCGCGGCATCGCCGTCGGGCTGCTCGGGACGACCGCCGTCTCGAACTTCCCGTCGTACTGGGAAAATCTGGCGCAGCAGCAGATCGGGAGCACGGGGATCCCGGTGGTCATGATCCTGATCGCCGTCCTGATCGTGGTCTTCGGCTTCGTCCTGCATTTCACGCCATTCGGTCGGGGGCTTATCGCTCTCGGCCTGTCGAGCGACGCCGCGCTCTTCTCGGGCGTCAACGTCAACAGGTCGAAGTTCATCTCGTTCCTCCTGACCGGCGTCGTCTCGGCCCTTGCCGGCGTCTTCTGGACGCTGCGATACAGCACAGCCCGCGGTGACAACGCGACCGGCCTCGAACTCTCCGTGATCGCGGCCGTGCTCCTCGGCGGGGTCTCGATCTTCGGCGGAAAGGGTGCTCTGCCCGGTGTTATCGCCGGTGTGCTCCTCATCGGGGTGCTGCAGGAGGCCTTGCAGTTGGCGAGCGTGTCGTCCGATGCGATCACCGTCGTCACCGGAGTCGTCCTGATCCTCTCCGTCGTCACTCCTCAGGTGATCCGTCGTGTCCGGTCGCGAAGACCGCGAGCCGTCAGCGCCTGAGCCTCCGTTCCCCCAGTCTCTCCTCTACCCCCGCACCACTCCGGCGCTGTCCGGATCAACCGAAGGAAGAACGAAGATGTTGTTTCATTTCACCAACACCAAGAGGCGTCGCGTCGCAGCGATCGCTGCTGGCGCCCTCGCGGTCGCACTGATCGCAACCGGATGTTCGTCCTCCGGTGGAAGCGGTGGTTCGGGCGGCTCGAAGAACTACAAGATCACGTTCCTGCCGAAGTCGCTCGGGAACAACTACTTCGTGGCCTCCGACGGTGGCGGCGGTAAAGAAGCCGTCAAGGCCTTCAAGGGCACCTACGCCGAGGTCGGCCCCACCACCGCCACCGCGTCGGCTCAGGTCAGTTACATCAACACGCTGACGCAGCAGCATGTCGGAGCGATCGTGCTCTCGGCCAACGACCCCAACGCTCTGTGCAGCGCTTTGAAGCAGGCCATGTCGGCCGGCGTCAAGGTCGTCACGTTCGACTCCGACACCGCGACCGGTTGCCGCGACGCCTTCGTCAACCAGGCGTCGACGGAGGGCATCGCCGAGGCTCAGGCAGACATCATGGCGAAGGACATCGGATCCAGTGGCCAGGTCGCGATCCTCTCCGCCGAGCCCAACGCAACGAACCAGAACGCCTGGAACGCCGCGATGACGAAGTACATGGCGAAGAAGTACCCGAACATCAAGATCGTCACGACCGTCTACGGCAACGACGACGACCAGACGTCGTACGACGACACGGGCGCCCTGGTGCAGAAGTACCCGCAGCTCAAGGGCATCATCTCGCCCACGACGGTCGGCATCGCTGCCGCCGCCCGCTACCTGTCCACCTCGCAGTACAAGGGCAAGGTCGCGCTCACGGGGCTCGGCACGCCGGACGCGATGAAGTCGTACGTCAAGGACGGCACCGTCAAGGCTTTCGCTCTCTGGAACCCGTCCAACCTGGGCTACCTCGCCGCTTACACGGCGAAGGCCCTGATCGACGGCACGATCTCGGGCAAGACGGGCCAGTCGTTCAAGGCCGGCAAGCTCGGAACGTTCACGGTCGGCGCTGACAAGACGGTACTCCTGGGCAACCCGACGGTCTTCAACGCGGCGAACATCGACAATTTCAACTTCTAGTACCGGGTGAGGAAGGGGCGGGGTCGCGTGGTGCGGCCCCGCCCGTTCCTCGTCGAGGAGGATGCTGTGAGCTTGACGCCGCCGCTGCCAACTCCTACAGTGGTAAAAAATGATTGAAACGATTCACAACGCTGTGAGAAACGGAACGAAAATGAGCACCTTCGCCGACATCACGCCCGCTCTTGAGCGGCAGGCGATCGAACTGCCGAGCTGGGCGTTCGGCAACTCCGGCACGCGCTTCAAGGTCTTCGGTACGGCAGGCACGCCTCGCACGCCGGAGGAGAAGATCGCCGACGCCGCCAAGGTCAACGAGCTGACCGGGCTTGCTCCCGCCGTGGCTCTCCACATTCCGTGGGACCTCGTCGACGACTGGTCGGCGCTGCGAGCGTACGCGCAGAGCCTCGGCGTCGAGCTGGGCACCGTCAACTCCAATACCTTCCAGGAAGACGACTACAAGTTCGGGAGCCTCGCGCACTCGGATCCCGCGATTCGTCAGAAGGCCGTCGACCACCACCTGCTCTGCCTCGACGTGATGAACGAGACGGGGTCGCGCGACCTCAAGATCTGGCTCGCCGACGGCACCAACTACCCTGGCCAAGATTCGTTGCGTCAGCGCCAGGATCACCTGGCCGAATCGCTGCAGAAGATCTACGACCGCCTGGGCGACGACCAGCGCCTCGTGCTTGAGTACAAGTTCTTCGAGCCGGCTTTCTATCACACCGACGTTCCCGACTGGGGTACCAGCTACGCGCAGGTCTCGGCCCTCGGCCCGAAGGCGTACACCTGCCTGGACACCGGCCATCACGCGCCGGGCACGAACATCGAGTTCATCGTGATGCAGTTGCTGCGCCTCGGCAAGCTCGGCTCGTTCGACTTCAACTCGCGGTTCTACGCCGACGACGACCTGATTGTGGGCGCGGCCGATCCGTTCCAGTTGTTCCGCATCCTTTTCGAGGTCATCAACGGTGGCGGTCTCGAGGTCGGGTCTCCGGTGCAGTTCATGCTCGACCAGTGCCACAACGTCGAAGACAAGATCCCGGGTCAGATCCGGTCCGTGCTCAACGTGCAAGAGATGACGGCGCGAGCGCTGCTCGTCGACCGCCCGGCCCTGGCCGCGGCTCAGGAGGCCCACGACGTCCTGGGAGCCAACGGCGTCCTGATGGACGCCTTCTATACCGACGTCCGCCCCGCTCTCGCCGACTGGCGTGAGTCCCGCGGGCTGCCCGCCGACCCGATGAAGGCCTACGCCGCGTCGGGCCACCAAGAGAAGCTCGCCGAAGAACGCGTCGGCGGCAAGCAGCTGAGCTGGAGCGCCTGAACAACATGCCCGTGAACGACACGACCACAACCGCGACCGCGTCGACGACACCAGACGAGTTGATCGCTCGTTCGAATCGTCTGGGACAGGATCCCGCGAACACGAATTACGCGGGTGGTAACACATCCGCGAAGGGCACGGGTATCGACCCTGCGACCGGTGAGCCGGTCGAGTTGCTCTGGGTGAAGGGCTCCGGTGGTGACCTTGGCACGTTGACCACATCGGGTCTCGCGGTGTTGCGGCTCGATCGCCTTCGGGCTCTGGCGAATGTGTATCCCGGGGTCGATCATGAAGACGAGATGGTGGCCGCGTTCGATTACACGCTGCACGGCAAGGGTGGCGCCGCGCCGTCGATCGACACGGCCATGCACGGTCTTGTCGATTCCGCCCACGTTGACCATCTGCATCCTGATTCGGGAATCGCGATCGCGACGGCGGCCGACGGTGAGACGCTCACTGCCACCATTTTCGGAAGCAGGGTTGTCTGGGTGCCGTGGCGGCGTCCGGGCTGGCAGCTCGGCCAAGACATCGCCGACATCAAGGCGGCCAACCCCGGTGCGATCGGCACGATCCTGGGTGGTCACGGGATCACGGCGTGGGGTGACACGTCGGATGAGGCGGAGGCGAATTCGCTCTGGATCATCGAGACCGCGGCCGCCTATATTGCATCGCACGGCAGGAAGGATCCGTTCGGCCCGGCCCTCGACGGGTTCGAACCCCTCGACGAGGCGGCCCGGCGTGCAAAGGCGGCGGCGTTGGCTCCGGCGATCCGTGGCCTGGTGTCGACCGACAGGGTGCAGGTCGGCCACTTCACCGACGATCCCCGGGTGTTGGAGTTCCTGAGTCGTGCGGAGCACCCGCGTCTGGCCGCGCTGGGGACGTCGTGCCCGGACCATTTCTTACGGACCAAGGTCAAGCCGTTACTGCTCGACCTACCCGCGTCGGCGTCGGTCGAGGAGTCGCTCGAGCGTCTCGCTGCGCTCCACGATGAGTACCGGGCCGACTACCAGGCCTACTACGACCGGTTCGCGACGGCTGATTCCCCGGCGATCCGTGGTCAGGATCCGGCGATCGTCCTGATCCCGGGGGTCGGCATGTTCTCCTACGGGGCGGACAAGCAGACGGCTCGGGTGGCGGGGGAGTTCTACCTGAACGCGATCAACGTGATGCGTGGTGCTGAGGCGATCTCCTCGTACGCGCCGATTGACGAGTCGGAGAAGTTCCGGATCGAGTATTGGGCCCTCGAGGAGGCCAAGCTGAAGCGTCGAGCCGCCCCGAAGCCCCTGGCCGGGCGGATCGCGTTGGTGACGGGGGCCGCGTCGGGTATTGGTAAGGCGATCGCGACGCGCCTCGCGGCCGAGGGTGCCTGTGTGGTGATCGCGGATCTCGACCTGGCCAAGGCGCAGGCAGCCGCGGCAGAGCTGGGCTCGACCGATGTAGCGATCGGGATCCAGACCAATGTGACGAGTGAGGACGAGATCGCGTCCGGGATCCAGGAGACCCTTCTGGCTTTCGGGGGTCTTGATCTTGTTGTCAATAACGCGGGTCTGTCGTTGTCGAAGTCGTTGTTGGAGACGACGGTGGCGGATTGGGATTTGCAGCACAACGTGATGGCGAAGGGCTCGTTTCTTGTCTCGCGGGCCGCGGCTCGTGTTCTCATCGATCAGCAGCTCGGCGGCGACATCGTCTACATTTCGTCGAAGAACTCCGTCTTCGCCGGCCCGAACAATATTGCCTACTCCGCGACGAAGGCCGACCAGGCGCACCAGGTCCGGTTGCTCGCGGCAGAGTTGGGGGAGTACGGCATCAGGGTCAACGGGATCAACCCCGACGGGGTGGTGCGCGGCTCGGGGATCTTCGCCGGCGGGTGGGGCGCGAAGCGTGCCGCCGTCTACGGTGTGCCCGAGGACGAGTTGGGTGCGTACTACGCCCAGCGGACCCTGCTCAAGCGGGAGGTTCTGCCCGAGAACGTCGCGAACGCGGTCTTTGTGTTGACGGCCGGCGACCTCTCGCACACGACAGGCCTGCACATCCCCGTCGACGCGGGCGTTGCCGCCGCGTTCCTGCGGTAGGCGCGTCGTGGCTCCTGCGGACCCCGGTGTCGGGGCCGTCGCGGCGGTCGATCTCGGAGCGACGAGCGGCCGCGTCGTCCTCGGCTACGTCGGCCAGGGCGTTCTCCGGCTTCAGCACGTCGCGCGGTTTGCCAACAGGCCGGTGCGCGTGCCCGAGGCGACCGGCGAGGTGGGGCTCCACTGGGATCTTCTCGGGCTTTGGAGCGCAATCGGCGACGGCCTCGCGCGGGCCGGGCAGTTGGCGCCCGAGTTGGCGTCGATCGGCGTCGACTCCTGGGCGGTCGACTACGGTCTGCTCCGGTCAGGCCGACTCATCGGGTTGCCCTACCACTACCGCGACGACCGTTCCGCCTCGGGAGTGACGGCGGTGCACCGTGCGGTTCCGGCCGACGAGCTCTACCGTCGCACGGGGTTGGCGCACCTGTCCTTCAACACGATCTTCCAGCTCGCTGCCGATCGCGAGGCCGGGACACTCGGCTTCGCCGATCGTGCCCTGCTTGTTCCCGACCTGATCGGACGCTGGCTGACCGGCGTCGAAGCCACCGAGCGCACGAACGCCTCGACAACAGGTCTCCTCTCGGCGGCGACGGGGGAGTGGGACGCTTCGCTCTTCTCGCGCACCGGCATCCCCGCCTCCCTGTTCGCGCCGCTGGTCGACCCCGGGTCGTCCGTCGGCGCGGTGCTGCCGTCGATCGCGTCATCGTTCGGGCTGTCGGCGGGTCTGGCCGTGACCGCCGTCGGATCCCACGACACCGCATCCGCCGTCGTCGGAGTGCCCCTCGCCGACGAGAATGCCGCGTACATCTCGAGCGGCACCTGGTCGCTGGTCGGCGTCGAACTCTCGTCGCCCGTGATGACCGACGCGTCTCGCCTCGCGAACTTCACGAACGAAGGAGGCGTTGATCACCGGATCCGCTTCCTCAAGAATATCTCCGGGCTGTGGTTGCTCTCGGAGTCGATGCGGACTTGGGATGCTGCCGCGGGTGCGGGTGATGCCTCGGACGCGACGTCGACCGATGCCACCCGCGCGAGCGATCTCGCCAGTCTCCTCGCGGCCGCCGGCGAGGTGACCAAGCCCGTCGCCGTGTTCGACGCCTCCGACGAGCGCTTCACGCCGCCGGGAGACATGCCTCAGCGCATCCGCGACTGGTGCGTCGAGCATGACGTCGAGGCGCCACAGACGCAGGCCGAGATCGTCCGCAGCATCCTCGAGTCGTTGGCTGCGGCCTACTCGACCACCCTCGACGAGGCTGAGCGCCTCTCCGGTCGCACGATCACGACGGTGCACGTCGTCGGAGGCGGCTCCCAGAACGAACTGCTCTGCCAGCTGACGGCGGATCGCACGGGGCGGACGGTGCTCGCCGGCCCGGTCGAGGCGACGGCACTGGGCAACGTGCTGATCCAGGCCCGCGCGGCGGGCCTGGTCTCCGGGAGTCTCGAGTCGCTACGCGCCCTGGTGCGCGAGGCGTTCCCGCCCGTCCGGTACGACCCTCGGCCTGCGGCCTAGCGGCCGCGCGGCCGCCCTCCTCCGCCCGCCGCCCGAAGAAGTACGTATTCGCGCAAAAAGCACGAACTAGAAGGTACTTGGCGCACGAACACGTACTTCCCGCGGCGGCCCGGCCGGGCGAACTGCCCGGCCGAGCAGCGCGCGGCTAGGGGCGCGCCCGCGGCGCGAGGCGCTCCAGCTGCGTGACGTGGGCCGGAGTGAGCTCCTCGAGCGAGTGGGCCCCGAGGAGCTTCATCGTGCGCACGATCTGATCGGACAGGATCTCGATCATCCGGTCGACGCCCTCGCGGCCGCCCGCCATCAGGCCGTACAGGTAGGCGCGTCCGACCAGCGTGAACTTTGCGCCGAGGGCGATCGACGCCACGACGTCGGCACCGTTCATGATGCCCGTGTCGACAAGGACGTCGACGTCGTTGCCGACCTCGCGCACGACCTCGGGCAGGAGGTGGAAGGGGATCGGGGCACGGTCGAGCTGGCGGCCGCCGTGGTTCGACAGCACGATTCCGTCGACGCCGAAGTCGGCGAACTTCTTCGCATCGTCGAGGCTCTGAACGCCCTTGATCGCGAGCTTGCCTGGCCACAGCTCGCGGATGACCTTGAGATCGTCGAAGCTGATCGTCGGATCCATGGCGGCGTCCAGGAGTTCACCGACCGTCCCGCCCGTGGATGACAGGGAGGCGAATTCGAGTTTCGGGGTCGTCAGGAAGTCGATCCACCACCAGGGGCGGGGGATGGCGTTCAGGACCGTGCCCGGCGTCAGCTGCGGTGGGATCGAGAAACCGTTGCGTTTGTCGCGCAGTCGCGCCCCGGCCACAGGGGTGTCGACGGTGAAGAAGAGAGTCTCGAAGGACGCCTTCGCGGCGCGCTCGACGAGACCGTAGGAGATCTCGCGCTCACGCATGACGTAGAGCTGGAACCAGTTGCGGCCATCCGGGTTGGTCGCCTTGACGTCTTCGATCGAGGTCGTGCCCAGGGTCGAAAGTGAGAACGGGATCCCTGCCGCGGCGGCGGCGCCGGCACCGGCGATTTCTCCCTCCGTCTGCATGAGGCGGGTGAAGCCGGTCGGCGCGATCCCGAAGGGCTGGGTCGACGTCTTGCCGAACACGGTCGCCGTCGTGTCGACATTGGCGACGTCACGGAGGACCTGCGGGTGGAATTCGACGTCTTGGAACGCCTGACGTGCGCGTGCGATCGAGATCTCGCCCTCGGCGGATCCGTCGGTGTAATCGAATGCCGCCTTCGGCGTGCGACGCTTGGCGATCGCACGCAGGTCTTCGATGGTGAGTGCCGACTGCAGGCGACGCTTCTTTCCATCGAGTTCGGGCTTTTTGAACTGCATGTACTCGAGAAGCTCGGCCGGCTTCGGGAACTGTCGCTGCGTCATTGCGGTGCCTCCTGGCTGATGGAATCTGGTCTGGTCGGATCGGTACTCGCGGCCGGTCGCGGCTCGCTGGAGCGACGATGCCCGTCGGCATGTTCGAGGAGCCGGTCGCGCGCGAACTCGATGTGCTCGCGCACCAGCCGGGACGCACGCGACGGATCGCCGTCGATGACGGCCTCGAGCACGTGGGCGTGCTGCTCCGCGATGTCGGCGGGCCGGAGGAGTGCATTCGCTTCGACCTGCCCGATGCAGAGGGCGATCTCGCCCATGAGGCTCTCGTGCATCCGCGTCAGCCGGGGGCTCGACTGTGCCGAGACGAGTGCCCGGTGGAATGCGATGTCGTCGGTGGCGAAGGGCGCGTCGTCGGGAGCGGCCGCCAGCGCACGGTTGTGTCGAACCGCGTCGGCGGGGACCGAGCCCCGCTCGGCGAGGGCGGCCAGTGCCGCACCCTCGATGAGCGCGCGGTTGTCATAGAGATCGACGATGTCGTCGCGGCTGAGCGTGGGCACGCGAGCGCCGCGGTTCGCCTCGCGTCGCAGCAGGCCCGCGCGCACGAGCTGGTCGATAGCGATTCGGGCCGTGGGGCGGGAGATGCCGAATCGCGCCGCGACGCCCGCCTCTGTCACGGCCTCGCCGGGTCGAATACGGACGGCCAGAACATCCACACGAAGGGCTTCGGCAACGCTTGCCGGCACGCGCGAGATCTCAGGCCCGCTCTGAGGGTCATCGAACGCCGATGCAATGGTCATTGTCTAGCAATCTAACAGATTGCTAGACAATATGCAGACGAGATTCCGGCACGAGACGTTGATATATTGAGGGCCCATGAGCACCAAGACGGAAGCGCACAGGATCGACTCCCACGGCGCCGACAGCCACGATCTGATCCGCGTGCAGGGCGCGCGCGAGAACAACCTCAAAGACATCAGTGTCGAGATTCCGAAACGGAGGCTCACCGTCTTCACCGGGGTTTCCGGATCCGGCAAGAGCTCGCTCGTGTTCGGAACGATCGCCGCAGAGTCGCAGCGGATGATCAACGAGACGTACAGCGCGTTCGTCCAGGGCTTCATGCCGACGTTGCCGAGGCCCGACGTCGACGTGCTCGAGGGGCTCACGACCGCGATCATCGTCGATCAGCAGCGGATGGGTGCCGACACCCGATCCACGGTCGGCACGGCCACCGATGCCAACGCGATGCTCCGGATCGTCTTCAGCAGGCTCGGGCAGCCCCACATCGGTTCGCCCAACGCGTTCTCGTTCAACGTGGCCTCGGTGCGTGCGAGCGGTGCGATCACGGTCGAACGCAAAGGCGGCAAGACTGTGAAGCAGTCGTTCACGCGCACCGGCGGCATGTGCCCGGAGTGCGAGGGCCGAGGCACCGTGTCGGATTTCGATCTGACCGCGCTCTACGACGACAGTAAGTCGCTCTCCGAGGGGGCGATCACTGTTCCCGGCTTCACCGGCGATGGCTGGATGGTGAGGATCCTCACGGGCTCCGGCTTCTTCGACCCCGACAAGCCGATCCGTGACTACACCGAGACCGAGCTCGACGACCTGCTGCGCCGTGAGCCGACCAAGGTGAAGGTCAACGGCATCAATCTCACCTACGAGGGCCTCCTGGTCCGGATCCAGAATTCGATGCTCTCCAAAGACCGTGACGGCATGCAGCCGCACATCCGGGCATTCGTCGACCGCGCGGTCACGCTGACGGCGTGCCCCGCGTGCGGTGGGAGCCGCCTCAGTGAGGCCGCCCGGTCGTCGATCTTCGGTGGCATCAACATCGCCGAGGCCTGCGCGATGCAGATCAGCGACCTCGCCGAGTGGGTTCGCGGGCTGGACGAACCGTCGGTGGCGCCGCTTCTGGGCACGCTCGGGCACTTACTCGATTCGTTCGTCGAGATCGGGCTGGGCTACCTGTCGCTCGACCGTCCCTCGGGCACGCTGTCCGGCGGTGAGGCGCAGCGCGTCAAAATGATCCGCCAGCTCGGTTCGTCGCTCACGGACGTCACCTACGTCTACGACGAGCCGACCACGGGGCTGCACCCGCACGACATCCAGCGAATGAACGGGCTCCTGCTGCGGCTTCGCGACAAGGGCAACACGGTGCTCGTCGTGGAGCACAAGCCCGAGACCATCGCGATCGCCGATCACGTCGTCGACCTCGGTCCGGGTGCCGGTGCCGGTGGGGGGCGCGTCTGCTTCGAGGGGTCGGTTGCGGCGTTGCGAGGGAGCGACACCATCACCGGTCGCCACTTCGACGACCGGGCGACGTTCAAGAAGACCGTGCGCAAGCCTCGGGGCGTGCTCGAGATTCGCGGCGCGTCGGCGAACAACCTCCGCGACGTCGACGTCGACATCCCGCTCGGTGTCCTCGTCGTGATCACCGGGGTCGCCGGATCCGGCAAGAGCTCCCTTGTTCACCGGTCGCTTCCCCGAGGCGCCGAGGTGGTGTCGATCGATCAGACTCCGATTCGCGGATCCCGTCGAAGCAATCCGGCCACCTACACGGGTCTCCTCGAACCGGTTCGCAAGGCGTTCGCGAAGGCCAACGGGGTGAAGCCCGCCCTGTTCAGTTCCAATTCCGAGGGAGCCTGCCCCACCTGCAATGGCGCCGGCGTCATCTACACCGATTTGGGCATCATGGCCGGTGTGGCGACCCCCTGCGAGGAGTGCGACGGCAAACGGTTCCAGGCCTCGGTCCTGACCTATCACCTCGGTGGTCGCAACATCAGCGAGGTACTCGCCATGTCGGTCACGGAGGCCGAGGAGT
>JAODMX010000299.1 GCA_025464735.1 Frondihabitans sp.
ACCAGGACAACCCGTACCGTCAGCTCAAGATCCATACTCTTCACGCTACCCCGCCGACGAGTGTCCAGTTTGTGCTGCCCCCGGGCACGGCAGGCAGCCGAACGTGGACACTCGCCGGGCGCGGGCCGGGTAACCCGCGCCTACGCAGCCACTGGAGTGCGCTGGTCGACGAGGTCGGCCGCCTCGCCGGCGGCGACGTCCCCGACAGCGGCCGGCAGACGCCGACGCACGAAGCGCTTCAGCGCCACGAGTACGACGGCTGAGACCACCGTGCCCGCCAGGATCGCGACGATCCACATGAAGAGGTTGCCGATCGCGAAGAACACGAAGATGCCGCCGTGGGGTGCCTCCGACGTGACCCCCGCAGCCATCGAGATCGCACCGGTGACGGCGCCGCCAACCATGCTCGCGGGAATGACGCGCAGCGGGTCGGCCGCCGCGAACGGGATGGCGCCCTCGGAGATGAACGAGGCACCCAGCAGCCAGGCGGCTGCTCCATTGTTCCGTTCGACCTGGCTGAATCCGCGGCGGTAGAGAACCGTCGACGCGAGCGCCATTGCCAGCGGCGGCACCATGCCGGCGCCCATCACCGCGGCCATGATCTCGAGCGGGGCCGGGTGGGTGGCAGATCCGGCGGAGAGGCCCGCAACAGCGAAGGCGTAGGCGACCTTGTTAACGGGGCCGCCGAGGTCGAAGCACATCATCAGGCCGAGGATGATGCCCAGGAGCACGACACCGGATCCGCTCAGCGAGTTCAGCCAGAGCGACAGTTCTTTGGTGATGAAGGCGATCGGTCCGCCGAGCACCAGGAGCAGCAGCCCCGAGGCGAATATCGACGCCAAGAGCGGGATGATCACGACCGGCATCAGCCCGCGCACGAAACGGGGCACTTCGAACCGGCCGATGTACCAGGCGGCGAGGCCCGCGAGGAGCCCACCGACGAGCCCGCCGAGGAAGCCGGCGCCCAAGAACACGGCGACGGATCCGGCGACGAAGCCGGGTGCGATTCCGGGGCGGTCGGCGATCGCGTAGGCGATGTATCCGGCGAGTGCCGGAACGAGGAAGGCGAGAGACAGCTGGCCGATCTCGAAGGCCGCCGCGCCCAGGTACCAGTGCAGCCCCTGCGGTGGCAGGTTCAGCAGGTTGTAGTTCGTGAGCGCGTAGATCGCGTTGTTGACGGTGTGGCCCGTGGCCGTTTTGGCGATGTTGTCGCTGCCAATCAAGAATCCGAGCGCCACCAGCAGGCCACCGCCCGCGACGAACGGAATCATGTACGAGACACCGGTGAGCAGCCAGGTCTTGAGTGACGGTCCGAAGCCGCGGCGCCCCTGAGCCATCGCGGGCCCCGATGCGACGCTCCCCGTCACGCGGACTGCCCGGGGGTCGGTCGCCGCGGCGAGTGCCTCGCGAACCATCGCGTCGGGCTCGTCGACCCCTCTCTTCACGGGACCCTGCACGACGGGCTTGCCGGCGAAGCGCCCCTTGTCTCGCACGTCGACGTCGACCGCAAAGATGACGGCGTCCGCGTCGCGGATGACCGCAGGATCCAGAGGGGTCACCTGCCCGGATCCCTGCGTCTCGATCTGCAGGTCGGCCCCGAGGCGGGTGGCAGCGGCGACGAGCGCGTCAGCCGCCATGTACGTGTGGGCGATGCCGGTGGGGCAGGCCGTGACGCCGACCAGCTTGATGCGGCGCGCGCCACCCGTGGCGTCGGATCCTGCGGTCCCGTCAGCGGCAGCGTCGCTGCCGTCGGCAGCGGGTGAGGCGGTCGGCGTCGGCGTTCCAGTGACACCCCGTGCCTTGTCGACCTCGCCCGAGACCTCGTCATCGACCAGCTTCACGATGTCGGCCGGGGTTGCGGCCGCACGAAGGGCGGCGGTGAAGTCGTCGCGAATCAGCGCTCGCGCGAGGGTCGAAAGCACCGTCATGTGGTCGGCGTCCGCTCCCTCGGGGACGGCGATCATGAAAACGATGTCGGCGTCTCCGTCGGGGGCACCGAACGGCACCTTCCGCGCGAGCCGGGACATCGCGAGGGTCGGTGCCGTCACGGAGGCGGAGCGCGCGTGGGGAATCGCGATGCCGCCGGGGACGCCGGTGCCGACCGAGGCCTCACGCTTGATGGCGTCGGCGGCCAGGGACTCGGCGGATCCGGCGCGCCCGGTGGCGGCCACACGGCCGGCGAGAGCACGGATCACGTCAGACGACGTGCCGCCGAGGTCTTCGTCGAGCCCGACGAGATCGGTGCTGATGAGAGTGGACATGGGTTGTAGCTCCTTTGCTGCGGTGTCCGTCACTGCGGTGAACGGGAAGGGAGAGGAGTGGTCAGCGGGCGTCCGCCGTGCGCGGCACGGGGACCACCTCGACCTGGTCGGGAGAGATCTGATCGAGCGTGGGAACGACGCTGCCGGGCAACGAGGCTGCTGCGGCACCGGAAGCGACGGCCTGCGCCAGCCGCTTCGGAGCCGCGGCACCCTGCGTCTCAGCGAGCAGGTAGCCGGCGAGCGACGAGTCTCCGGCGCCGACCGTGGAGAGGGCGACGATGCGGGGGGCCACGGCGAACCAGGCTCCCGTGCCGTCGACTAGCACCGCCCCTTCGCTGCCGAGGGTGAGCAGCACGGCGTCGACGCCGCGGTCGAGCAGCAGCCGGGCACCGGCCACCGCTGCCGCGCGGTCACTCTCGTAGACGGCAGCATCTCCGCCGACGATCTCGGCGAGTTCCTCCGCGTTCGGTTTGACGAGGTCGACGCGAACTCCGGAGTCGAGGAGGGCGCGGAACGGCGCTCCTGAGGAGTCGACCGCAATCCGGGGCGCCTGCTCGCCGCACACGAGTCGCACGGCGTGCACGACTCCGGCGAGGAAGTCGTCGGGAAGGCCAGGGGGCAGGGATCCGGCGAGCACGAGCCAATCAGCGGACGCGGCGTGCTCGACAACAAGGTCAAGCAGGGCGATCGAGTGACGACCGAGGTCGGGGCCGGGTTCGTTGATCTTGGTCGTGGTGCCGTCCGGCTCGGTGATCGTGACGTTGGTGCGCAGGCGTCCCTCGATCGGCAGGGAGACGGTGCTCACGGAACGGGCACGCAGCCCGACCAGCACCGGGTCGTCGAGGGCACCGGGCAGGATGGCGACGGTGTCGGCACCGGCCGCGACCAGTGCCCGGGAGACGTTGACTCCCTTGCCGCCGGGTTCGTCCGTGGTCCGGGCCGAGCGTTGCACGGCTCCGCGCACCAGGGGCGCGGACAGCTCGATCGTCCTGTCGAGCGAAGGGTTGGGGGTGACGGTGATGATCACGCGACGATCACCTCGACGTCCGCTTCGTCGAGGGCCTCGGCCAGATCGGCCGGCGGCACGGCATCGGTCACGAGGGTGTCGATCTCGTCGAGACGGGCGAAGCGTGTCAAGGCCTCGGCACCGTGCTTGGTCGAGTCGACGACGGCGACGACTCGGCGGGCCGCGCGCACGTACGCGGTCTTCACGGCGCCCTCCAGCTCGTCGGGAGTGGACAGGCCGAAGCCGGCGCTGATGCCGTTCGCCCCGACAAAGGCGATGTCGGGTCGGAGGGCGGCGATCTGCTCGACGGTCGCGGTGCCGACGGCAGCGCTCGTCAGGCCGCGCACGCGCCCACCGAGCAGCCGGAGATCGAGGTAGGGGCTGTGCTGGAGCAGAGCCGCCAGAGGGACCGCGTTGGTGATGACGGTGAGGAGCCGGCCGGACTCCGCCGGCTGCCACAGGCTGAGTTCTGTCGCAATGGCAGCAGTGGTGGTGCCAGCGTCGAGCGCCACGGATCCGACAAACGAAGCGGGGACCAGGCGGGAGGCCGCTCGGGCGATAGCCGACTTACTCGGCGTCTGCTGACCCTGCCGCTCATCGAAGCTCGACTCGGAGACGCTGGTGTGACCGCCGGCGACAGCACCACCGTGGACTCGCTGAAGAAGGCCCGCCTGCTCGAGCAGGTCGAGATCGCGGCGGATGGTCTCGGTCGTCACGTCGAAGCGGGCCGCGAGCTCGGCCACGACGACCCGACCATCGGCGCGCAGCAGCTCGGTTATCAAGTCATGCCGCTCCAGTGCGTACATCCGGTGACCTCCGCGTCGCCTGCTCGTGCCTGTCTCGTCGCTGATCGCTGTTGCTTCAGCTTCGTTTCACGAAAGAGTAAGCCCAAAGCACAGTTAAAACAAGACGAAGGCAGACAATCCCACATCCTCGCCGACGAGTGTCCACAAGATGCTGCTTCGAGACGTGTGAGGCAGCCGAACGTGGACACTTCCCCGCGGCGCGAGCGAAGCGCACGCGCACCGTCCCGCCGCAGAGACGGCGGCGCGACCAGAAGGAGCGCACCAGCAGAGAAGCCCCGCCCCCGA
>JAODMX010000336.1 GCA_025464735.1 Frondihabitans sp.
GATCGAGATCGTGCCCGCCGCCGGATTGATGGCCACGATTCCCTGGGGGTCGCTGATGGTCTGGTTGAAGATCGTCGTCAGGGCACTGAAGTTGACGGTCGCCGAGAGGGCGACCGTGGGAGTTCCGAGGCCGAGGCCCCCGAGGGTCGTGCCAAGGACGCTCGTCACCCCGCTCGCAAGCGCGGAGAGGAGACCCGTGTTGGACGTGAGACCGTTGACGGTGGTCGTGAGCCCGGTGGTGGTCGTATTGACGGTACTGACGAGTTGGCTGGTCAAGGGCGAAACAACCTGTGCGTTCAGCCCGGCGACGACGTATTTGCGTTGCAGGTTGCTGTAGAGACTTCCCCACTGCGCGTCACAGGCATCGAGGGTCGCGGATGAGGCCACGGCTCCGAGGAGGAGCTGCACATCCGTCAAATTCGCGACGCTTCCGAGGCCAAGTGTGCCGAGCACCGTCTTGAGGTCGAGGGTCGCGAAGGTCGGGATCGCTGAACTCGGCGGCGAGGCGGTGAGGCTGATCCCACCCGAGTTGTTGACGACGCCCGAGGCGCCTGCCGAGTCGCCATTCGTCTGGGCCTGCGCGTACTGGTTGACCACGCCCACGCTCGTGTTCAGGGGGAGGGTCAGGAGACCGCCGAGCTGGAGGTTCAGCGTGTTCAGGGCCGTGACGTCGAGCGGGTCGGCGTACGCGCTCGAGCCGAGTGATTGGGATGCGGGGGGAGCCGGGGTCACGACGACGCCACCGGTGCCGTTGGTCACGACCGGGCCCACCACGGAGGCTGCCGCGTCGAGGTTCGTGCCCAGAATGGTCCCGCCGATGAGTTTCGATGCACCACGGGTGGCGTAGTTCGCCGCCGTTGCACAGTTCTGGGTCCCCAGGCCGGCGTTCGCCCACTCGGAGTCCCGCCAAGTGGCGTTCGTGGCGCCGACACCGGGCAGGGCGGCACCGACGAGGGCCGCTGCGACGACACCGATCATGATGCGTCTGCCTCGCCATTTCCACTGTTTCGGGGAGAACCATTTCATTCGCGCGCCTCGCTTCTTCCGGCGCGGTACTTGCGTCGTGTGACGATCGTGAGGATCCCGAGAGCGAGGGCGGAGAGGCCGACGATCAGGAGGGCGGTGACCTGGCTCCCGGTGAACGCGAGGCTCGAGGGGCCGCGTGGCGGGGCGACGAGAGTCGTCGGGGTGGGCTGAGGCGTCGCCGTCGGTGGGGCGCTCGGGGGCACACCCGTCGCGGTCAGGCCGAAACCGATGTTCGCCGTGAGGCCCATGAGCGACTTGTCGGCTCGGGCTGCCGGAGTGTCCGCCAGCGACAGGGTCACGAGGAGGTACTTGCCTTCCTTGTGGGTGATGCCGGCGAGGTCGTAGTGATTCGACTCGGAGAGGGAGCTGGCTGCGGCCGGGCCGAAGACGGTCGCTTCGTTCAGCCCGCAGACGGGTTTCGTTGACACGTTCGCCCAGGGCCCGTCACAGCGCGCCACCGCTACTCGAAGCCCGCGCGGGTTTGAGACCAGCGCGCCACTGCGCCGGAACTGAAGCGTGAGCGGCGCCGACGCATCGACGAGCGTCGCCTGGATCTGCCAGTGCTCGACCGAGCCGGGGCTCATGGCGAGGAATGTGGCCGGGTAGGGGTCGGATCCCAGAGAAAGATGCGGCCCTTGAGCCCCGGGGACGGGGACGAACGCGGCCCACGCGGTCGTTGACACAAAGAACGAGCCTGCCCCGATGATCAGGGAACACAGCAGGATCGCGGCCACACGGGCTCCGGATCGCCGGCCTCCCTGCCGGTCAGCTCGTGAGCTCGACACTCCTCATCACTTCACTTCACGAGGTTCTGCGGACTTTTCCTGGTCGTCAGACGGATCTCTCGGCCAGAGTGACCACAGCACGAGTGCTGCCAACAACACCGTGATCGCGGCGAGCACGAGCGGCGTCCGCGTGAACTCGAACACCGTTCCGAGGACGGGCACCGAGAAGATCACAAGCTTGACCTTGGTCACGTGATACGGAGTGATATCGGCCGTGGCGTTGGCGTCTCCCTTCAGCACCACGATCCGACCACCGGGCACTTTAGGATCCGGAGTGACCGACACGACACGGTGCGTGACCGGCAGCTGCTCGCCCGGAACGGGCACGGTGATCACCTGTCCCTTCGTGATGTCGGTTGCTGCGAGCGGTCGCTCGATGGCGATGGCGCCGGTAGGAATCGTCGGCGACATCGAGCCTGTCTTGAACACGATCATCGAGACCCCGAAGATCAGGGACGCGATGAGCCAGAGGACGACGAGGGCTCCTGCCAGGCCGCCGACAGCGAGCGTCGCCTCACGTGCGACGTACCGTCCGTGTGCGGTTGATGGGTTGGAGGAAGCCGGCGGGTCTTCCACGCGGGTGAGAGCCGCGTGCCTCCCGCCGCCGATGGTCGTGTTGTTCACGGGAATTCGACGCGCCTGGACGAGGCGAGTCAGTTGGAGACTGCGCTGAACAGCCAGGCTGGGGCGGCCGTTCGACCCTCAAGGGTCGCTGGAGCACCGGCCGGGAGCGAGATTTGGAAGCAGTAGTGAACCGTCGACCCGCTGGCCGCGGCCACGGCCTGGGTTCCGGTAGCGGGGACCGCACCGAGTCCGGCGCCGGTGAGGACGATGGGCGTGTAGGTGGCGAAGCCGGCCGCGTCACAGCTGGGCGCATTGGTGGCGGTGCCCGTTGTTGTGAAGTACGAGACGTTCACCGTAAGCGCGTTGAAGAGGAGGGAACCGGGATCGACGACCGGAGTCGTGAGGTTCGCGGCGGGCACAGCGGCCTCAAGTTGCAGCGTTCCTTGGACCGACGTGCTCGTCGTCCTCAGGGCAACCGGCGCGTAGGTGACGTCGCCGGGCGAGAGGGAAAGAGCACCGGGAGAGAACGTCAGCGGGTCGCCGGGGTTCGTGGTGAAGTTGGCAAAGCCGGTCAAGGCGTTGACCGTGGCGACGGCGCCGGAACCGGCGTGCTGCTCGACCGAGAACGAGGACGTCCCCACGCCCGGTCCGCCTGCTCCGTTACCGCCGAAGGCCCACTCCGTGTCGGTCCATGACGCGAAGGTCATGGTGGCCCCGACCCCGACAACGAGGCCGGCCGAGAGAATTGCGAAGATCTTTCCTCGCGTACTGATTTTGCGCTGGGTAATTCGCATCATGATCCTGATCCAACGGCCCACCGGCGACGCTGCCAGAGAGCAATCCGTGCGACGACCGTTGCCGCCACACCATACCGTCCGGGTGGTTAGCCCATCGGGTGTTCACCGTCCGGGTGGTGAGCCCTTCGGGTGTTCGCTTACATCGAGCCGGTTTGCTAGGTGCCGGTGTGAACGTGTGCACAACGTAGCAGAGTGCTGCGGCGACGGGAAGAAGAAGTATTTGGCGGCAATTGGCCGCAGAAATCTGGCGGGGAAATGGGTGATTAATGAAAGAGGGCGGGGTCGAGGTGGTTAGTCTCGACCCCGCCGTGGGCGGTAGGGGTACCCGAATACCCGCAGCACCGCCGTAGGGGTCCCGGATCCATGGCCCCAATACGTGACTCAACGTACGCTTCGCGATTACCGCGCATCATCCCCTCTTTGGGGGGGCGCGCGTTCGCTTGACACTCGCGTAGCTTCATGTGTAATTCGCAGAGTGCTGAGAGTTGCTAACCACTTCTCTTTTCTCTGTGCTTCCACGGGATCAGGGGTAGTTCATGTTATTTTTGCGGGCCTTCGCGCCGAAGCAGTCGAACAACGATCAGGTTCGGGTTACCCCGAAGTGGTCTTCACGAACACGAGTGGTCGCGGCTGCGACAGCAGTCGCTTTAGGTTTCGGGGCCAGCCTGCTGGCGGCGTCCTCCGCCACGGCGGCGCCGACGATTTCCAACGCGGACGGCACGTTCCTCAGCGGCTCGGCCCTGGGGATCAACCTTGACACCCTCCTCACCGTCGCAAGTGCAACGGCGACGAACACGGGAACCCCGGCAACGGTCACGGATGTCCACCCGTTGAGCGTCACCGCGTTGAACGCGGTGAACGTGAATCTCGGGTCGGGCATCAACCTCCTGGGTAGCAACGGCATTCTGGCTCTCGGTGCTGTCAATCAGTTCGCTCAGGCGAACGCCGATGGAAGCTCGCAGGCGGCTTCTGGCGCTGTCACGAACCAGGGCGCCATCGGTGTCGGGGGCCAGAACGGCGTCCCGCAGTCCAACGCCACCTTCGATCTCTCCGGTCTGACCGGAGCCGGGCTGGCCAACACCCTCGCGAATCTGCAGCTCTCGGTCGGCGCGTTGTCGTCGACCGCAACAGAGGCGCCCGCAGCCGGCACCCAGTCGGGTACCTACGGCATCGCGGGCCTGAGCGTGAATCTGACGAGTCCTGCCCTCGCCGCGACGACCACGACGCTCAGCAATACGCTGACGGGTCTTCAGCCGACAGTGGACGGGCTCACGGCAACCCTGAATGCGTTGGGTCTCGGTCTCGTGAGCGTCACCGGCCTTCCGAACCTTGCCAACACGCTCGCCGGGATCACGACGATCACCAGCGCTGACGGCTCCATCGTGGCGAACCTCCAGACCGGTGTCATCAGCATCGACGTGGCCAAGGTCCTCACGTCCGCCGGGCTCGACATCAACAACCTTCCCGCGAACACGGAACTGCTGCCTTACATCACCAACGCCCTCACCACTCAGCTCCTCCCGGCGCTGACGTCGGCTCTGACAGGTCTCGTCACGCAGCTCACGACCTCTCTGCAGAACGTCCAAGCCACCGTGCTCGGGATCCCGATTCCGGCCGGTGTTCTCCTCACCGCGATCAACCCCATCATCACCGCGGTCGTGGCCCCGATCAACACGGTCGTCAGCGGCCTCGGCACCAACGTCATCACCCCGCTCGCTACCGCCCTGACGAGTGTTCTGTCGTTGCAGGCAAACGTCCAGGAGACCTCCGCGGGAACCTTCACCGAGCGCGCTCTGAAGGTCGGGCTCCTGCCGAACGCCACACCCGCGGCAGCCGTCCTCAATCTCGCCTCCTCGACCGTCGGACCCAACATCGACCCTGGCGCCACCGTCCTTCCGACGGCGGCCAGCCTGAACCCGGATCATGGTCCGGTTGCTGGTGGCACTTCGGTCACGGTGACAGGGACGGGTTTTGTCGCCGGATCTACGGTCTCGGTTGATGGTGGTGCGGCGATCACGCCGACGGCCATTGCTGCCGACGGCACGACGGTGACGTTCACCACCCCGGCGCACGCTGCCGGTCCGGTGCCCGTGACGGTCACGACCGCTGGTGGAACCACTGACCCGCTCACCTACACCTACGACCCCGCCGCTCCTGCTGTTCCGACGGCGGCCAGCTTGAACCCGGATCACGGTCCGGTTGCGGGTGGTACTTCGGTCACGGTGACGGGAACGGGCTTCATCGCCGGATCCACGGTCTCGGTTGACGGTGGTGCGGACATCACGCCGACGGCGATTGCTGCCGACGGCACGACGGTGACGTTCACCACTCCTGCACACGCTGCCGGGCCGGTTCCGGTCACTGTTACGACTGCTGGTGGCACGACCGCTCCGCTGACCTACACGTACGATCCCGCAACGGGTGTCGCACCGACGGCGACGGGTCTGAACCCGAACCATGGTCCGGTTGCCGGTGGCACTTCGGTCACGGTGACGGGAACGGGCTTCATCGCCGGATCCACGGTCTCGGTTGACGGTGGTGCAGCGATCACGCCGACGGCGATTGCAGCCGATGGCACGACGGTGACCTTCACGACTCCGGCCCACACGGCTGGACCGGTTCCGGTCACGGTTACCACCTCCGGTGGGACCACCGCCCCGCTCACCTACACGTACGACCCCGCAACGGGTGTCGCACCGACGGCGACGGGTCTGAACCCCAACCACGGTCCGGTTGCCGGTGGCACTTCGGTCACCGTGACGGGAACCGGCTTCATTGCCGGATCCACGGTCTCGGTTGACGGTGGTACCGCAATCACGCCGACCGCGATCGCTGCCGATGGCACGACCGTGACCTTCTCCACTCCGGCCCACGCGGCCGGGCCGGTCCCGGTCACGGTGTCGACCACTGCGGGAACGACCGCTCCGCTCACCTACACCTACGACCCCGCCACCGCCGCTCTTCCGACGGCGGCCAGCTTGAACCCGGATCACGGTCCGGTTGCGGGTGGTACTTCGGTCACGGTGACGGGAACGGGCTTCATTGCTGGATCGACGGTCTCGGTTGATGGTGGTGCGGCGATCACGCCGACGGCCATTGCTGCCGACGGCACGACGGTGACGTTCACCACCCCGGCGCACGCTGCCGGTCCTGTCCCGGTGACGGTCACGACCGCCGGTGGAACCACGGATCCGCTGACCTACACCTACGACCCTGCGACCGCTGCTCTTCCGACGGCGACGGGTCTGAACCCCAACCACGGTCCGGTTGCTGGTGGCACTTCGGTGACGGTGACGGGAACGGGCTTCATTGCCGGATCGACTGTCTCGGTTGATGGTGGTGCGGCGATCACGCCGACGGCGATCGCTGCCAACGGCACGACGGTGACCTTCACCACCCCGGCGCACGCTGCCGGTCCGGTGCCGGTGACGGTCACGACCGCTGGTGGGACCACGGATCCGCTGACGTACACGTACGTTCCTGCGACCGTGCACGTGGCGCCGCCGACAATTACGTCGCCCACGAACGGGTCCACGGTGACGACGGGACTGCCCACGATCTCTGGCACCGGAACACCCGGTGACACGGTGACCGTCCACGAAGGAACAGTCGTCGTCTGCACAGCAACCGTGCTGCCGAACGGCACCTGGTCCTGCATCCCCACGAAGGCATTCGGGAACGGATCGCACACCATCACCGCAACGCAGACGGATGGCACGACAACGTCGGATCCGTCCGCACCGGTGACGTTCACCGTCGCAATCCCGGTTTCGACGACTGGATCCGGGTCAGGCACCACGACGACGGCCTCGACTCCGGGAAGCCTGGCCTTCACCGGCTCGTCGCCCGCCGTCGGACTCCTGGTGGGTGCGTTCCTCCTCGCGGCCGGTGTAGCAATGACGATCCTGCGCCGACGGAAGAAGATCTTCACGGCGAACTGATCGAGCTGAATCGCTCCGGGTTCGGTGGAGGTTCTGGTCCTCGTTTCGAGGATCACGAACCGCCACCGGCCCGGAGCGATTCTGTTTTCCTACGACTCTCGCGGCTCCTCGATCGGCCAGCCGGCGCGGATGCTGTTGCAGCGGGTCAGGAAGGCGAGCCAGTCCTGCTCGGCATCGCTCAGTGCGCGGACGGTTTGGTACCCGTCCAGGAGGTGCTGGCGGGCGGGCGGCGGCGTTGGGCCCCACTCACGGAAGAGGGTTCCCAGGTAGACGCCGGCGTGGGCCAGATCGCTCACGCAGTAGTCCCAGCCGAGCTCGTCGAAGTCGAGGATTGCCATGATCGTCGAGTTCGCGGTGATCAGATTCGAGGATCGGTAGTCGTTATGCACTAACTGTGGTGACGTCTCCAGAGGGGGCAGAGCGGCGAGTTCACGTCGAAGCGCGTCCTCCGATGACGGGCTGGACGGCGACTGACCAGGGGCCGTTCGCCCCTGCGACGACCTCTCGTCCCTCGCCGCTCAGGCTGAGAATCGGGGCGGCAACGGGAATCCCCTGCGCAGCGAGCTCGGTGATGACCTCGGCAACGGCCGCCAGTTTCGCGAACTGGGCTTCCGTCCGTGACCACTTGCAGATCAGAGGCTGAGGGGAATCAGCAGTCGCGACCCAGGCGATGGCGTTCTGATCACTGATCACGATTCGTTCGCAGCTTTCGACGACCACTCCCCATTCGCGCGAGAGTGTCGCGACCAGCCACGCGACTCCGGCCGAGTAGTCGGCGAACCCGAATCGCTCCCGGAACGCGGTGGGCGCATCGGTCGACTCCCACAGCATCGACAACCCCGGTGGCAACATCAAGCTGAAACCCTACGTCCACGACGGGCGAATTCGTCGGCGGCTCGGGCGGGTGCGCTCAGCGGGGCGCTCAGCGAGGGCGCTGCGCCCGGCCGGCGGCGCCGACGATCCCGAGGATCAGCACGAACGCCCCGAGCGCGACGACGCCGACGAGGCCGGCTCCTGCGGGCCCGAGACCGTCGATCCATGAGGTGAAGCCGGTGCGGTTCTCATCGCTGGACAGCACCACCATCACGACCACGCCGAACGCGCAGAAGAGAGCTCCCCAGATCACCCCGCCCCATCGGATCCGGGGCGACAACTGGGTAGTCGGAGCGATGGCGGGTGCCGCCCCCTCGAGAGGCGTCGTCTCGAGGGGGAGTGTCGGTTGAGTTTCGTCATTCATCGTCGTTGCCTTTCTTACGGGCGGAATCAATAGTGGAACGAGGTGAAGGATCCGGGCAACCGCAGCTCGATCTCGTGGCCGGTGGGACCGAACAGCAGCAGCGCGGTGACCGCCGTGAGCACGATCGCCACGAAGGCGAGGAATCCGCTGCGACGGCGCAGGAAGCCTGCGCCCACCATCGACAGTCCGATCACGGCGGTGGCGGCGGCGAACCCGAAGGCCGCCTGGTAGTGGTGGAGCGCCGGAACGCTCCAGGAGGTTGCTGCGGCCAGGGCGCCGACGATCAGGGCGGCTCCGAGTGCGATGGCGACGTAGGCACCACTCGTGCGCGGGTTGGTGAGTCGCCGGATTCGGGCAAGCTCGAACGCGTCGGCCTGCCTTCGGGACGCGTCCGCAGAGATCTCCGCCGACCGCTGTTCACGCCGGATCCGGGCCTCGTCGGCCTGCTGGCGCTTCCACTGCTCGTACCGCGTCTTCCACTCGGCCTGGCGCGCCTTCCAGTCGGCGAGGGCGTCGGGAGAGGCGTCCGGCACCGGGGGCGGCGGAGCGGTCGGGGCACCCACGGTGCTTGGAGTACGCTCGCTGCCCTGGCGGGTCGGCTCGCTTGCAGTGCCGCTGTACGTGCCCGTGCCCGCCCAGGGGGACGCACCCCAGCCGCTGGAGCGTCGCGAGATCCAGACGATGAGCAGCACGATGGCCGCCACGACGACCGCACTCCAGAAGAGCTTGCCGAGGCCCACCGTCCAACCGCCGGCTGCGCCGAACGGCCAGCCGGCCGCCCACCAGACACCCTGCGCGAGTGGCAGGAATGCGAGAAGCGCAAACACGATGACCCCGGCGCTGGCGGCCTCGAAGGTTCCCCGAATCAGACGCTCGAGGTGAATTGTGCCCGTGGTGTCCGGGAGCAGGAGCCAAGCCAGCGCGTACAGAAGGAACGCCGGACCGCCGAGGAGCGCGACGACGACAGCGATGCCGCGCACGATGATCGGGTCGATGCCGAGCCGTGCGGCAATGCCGCCGCAGACGCCACCGATCCAGGAGTCGCCTCGGCTGATGCCGAGCCGGCGGAGCCAATCGAAGAAACCCTGGCCGGGGGCGGTTGGTGCGCCCGACGACCCGGGGCCCGACGAGCTTGAGTCGCCGGGGACCGAAGGTGAACTGTTCTGTGACATGTTCCGATCCTGGCGCGGGCCGACGGGGCGTCGCTATCAGGTATCACCCTGACTGCACCCTGACTTCTCCTAGCCCACAGCTGTAAAGGGGTCCGTCAATGGTTTGATGCTGTGGTGAGCACAACGGCAGGATCCCGCGCGCGCGGACCTGAAGACCGCAGAATGACGCGGCCCCGCGACTGCGTGGTCAGCGGGGTGAGCGAGGGCCTCGCCGAGCATCTCGGCTGGTCGGTCTCGATCGTGCGCTGGATCTTCGTGCTCACCAACCTTGCGGCCGGAGCCGGCGTCCTGCTCTATCTCTGGCTGTGGGCGCTCACCCCGATGCGCGAACCGGCGGCCGTCGACGAGCGGGTGCGCCGCCGGATCCCTGTGCCGATTGTGCTCGTCGGGCTCGCCTCCCTGCTCGTCCTCTTCTCCGCGGCCGTCGTTCTGCTCGCCGGGACGACCTCGGTTCTCGCACTCACCGTTCCGCTGATCGTCGGGCTTGCCCTCGGAGCCACGGCCTGGAGCCGGTTCGTGGAGGCGCCGAATGAGTCCGAGGGTGGACCGACCGCGATCACGCTTCGGATCCTCATCGGCTGCGGCCTCGCGCTCGTGGCACTCCTGCTCGCCATGGCCTCGCTGCGTCCGGGGGCGGGGTGGCTCTGGTTGCTCGTGATCGTGGTCACGGCGGCGGTCGCTGCAGTCGCGATCGGGCCCGAGGCGCTGACGCTGCGCCGGCAATCGGCCGCCAGACGCCGGGCACTGGTGCGTGACGAGCAGCGGGCCGAGATTGCAGCGCACTTGCACGACTCGGTGTTGCAGACCCTCGCGCTGATTCAGAACCGCGCCGGGGCCTCCAGTGAGGTCGCCCGCATCGCCCGCGCCCAGGAGCGTGAGCTGCGGGACTGGCTCTACGCCGGATCCCAGGCGGTCGAACGCGATCTGGCCGCCGATCTGCGGGACTTCGCCGCGGCCCTCGAGCTCGACTACCCGGTGCGGATCGAGGTCGTCGTCGTGGGGGAGACCTCCGAGCTCGGCACCGGAGAGCTGGCTTCGGCGGCGCGGGAGGCGATGCTGAACGCGGCGCGGCACGCCGGCGGCGAAGTCTCGGTCTACCTCGAGAGTTCGGCCGACTCGGTGGACGTGTTCGTGCGCGATCGTGGCGCAGGTTTCACGATGAAAGACGTACCGGAGGACCGCCTCGGCGTGCGAGAGTCGATACTGGGACGCATGCGGCGGGTCGGTGGCACCGCTCAGGTGCGCCAGGGCGCCGGCGGAATCGGCACCGAGGTGCACGTGCATCTGGACAGGAACGAGGACGAATGAGCGACCACCACGAGGGCGGCGGCTCGCTCGACGGCGCCGCGATTTCGGTCGTCATCGTCGACGACCACTCCATCTTCCGCTCGGGGCTCCGCGCCGATCTCGACTCCGATCTCACCGTGCTCGCCGAGGCGGCCGACGTCGACTCGGCGGTCGAGACGATCGCGGCGAAGCAGCCCACCGTTGTGCTGCTCGACGTGCACCTTCCGGGCGGTGCGGGCGGCGGCGGTGCCGAGGTGCTGCGTCGCAGCGCGGGTCGATGCCCCGCGACCCGGTTCCTCGCGCTCAGCGTGTCCGATTCGGCAGAAGACGTCGTCGGGATCATCCGGGGTGGCGCTCGCGGATACATCACCAAGGGGAGTTCAGGCGCCGAGGTCAGCGCGGCGGTCCGCGCCGTGGCCGAGGGCGACGCGGTCTTCTCCCCGCGCCTCGCCGGCTTCGTGCTCGACGCCTTCGGCGCCGCTGCCGGTGAGCAGGCGGAGGCGAGCGACGAGCTCGACCGCCTCTCGGCGCGAGAGCGTGAGGTGATGCGCCTGATCGCGCGGGGCTACGCCTACAAAGAGGTCGCTTCCGCGCTCTTCATCTCGGTGAAGACGGTCGAGACGCACGTGTCGAGCGTGCTGCGCAAGCTGCAGCTCTCGTCCCGCCACGAGCTCACCGCCTGGGCGCTCGAGCGTCGCCTCCTCTAGCGCCATGAACACGGCGCCGACCGGCTGCAGTTCGAGAGTTGACAGTTAGAAATCTAAGAGTTAGGGTTCTAATCATGAACGAACCGGAGATGACGCCCGCGAGCAGCCTCGAGCTGCTCCGCTGGATCGGCTGGGCTCAGGCGCAAGCCGGCCAGGACTGGATCCGGGAGCGTGAGCTCAGCCGCCAGCAGAGCTTCACGCTCGGCTACCTGGTCCAGAACCCCGGTGCTATCCAGCGCGACATCGCCGAGGTGAGTCGCACGACGCCGGCGAGTGTCTCGAGTCTCCTGCAGGGGCTCGAACGCCGCGGTCTCATCGAGCGCCGGAGCGAAGCGGGCAACGAGCGCAGCAAGCGCGTGTACCCGACCCCGGCCGGAATCGAGCTCATCTCGGGGTTCGACACCGCCATGAAATCCACCGAAGAGACCATCCTCGCTGCCCTTGACGAGCCCGAGCGCGCTGCGCTCCACGACCTGCTCCTGAAGATCACAGCAATCCTGCCGCGACCAACCCGGTCGTAACAACCCTTGCGCGGGTCGTCCGCGCATCCCGTACGTTCCTCGCCGTGCCGGCGTCCGTCGGCGCGCGCTCGAGTCTGCCCGGAAGGGAGCAGCCATGAGCACCACATCTTCTCCAACGAACAGCACTGTCCCGCCGCAAACCGATGCCGTCGGCACAAACCGCTGGTACCTCTCCACCGCACCGATCGTCCGCGCCCTCATCCACCTCTGCGTGCCGATGGCCGCCGCGATGATCGTCGGCGCCGTCTACAACGTCGTCAACGCGGGCTTCATCGGCTCGCTCCATGACGCCACCCTGCTCGCCGCCGTCACCTTCGGCTCGCCCATCCTCGGCCTCGTGATGGCGGTCGGCGGCGTCTTCGGCGTCGGTGGCAGTGCGCTCATCTCTCGACTCCTCGGGGCATCCGAGAAGGATCCAGCGAAGGCCGCCGAGATCAAGCACGTCTCGTCATTCGCCGTGTGGGGTTCCGTGATCGTGGGCGCCGTTCTCGGCGTCGTGGGTCTCCTCTTCCTGCCCCCGCTCGTCGCGGTGCTCGGCGCCCAGGGGGCGGCCGTTCCCGCGACGAGCGCTTTCGTCGCCGTCATGCTGGCCTTCGTACCCGTCCTCGCCGCGGCGTTCTGCCTCGAGCAGATCGTTCGCGCCGAAGGCGCCGCGCGCCAGGTCATGATCGGCCTCATCGCCTCCACCGTCGGCAACCTCGTCTTCGACGTGCTCTTCATCCTGGTCCTGCACTGGGGTGTCGCCGGAGCCGCGCTCTCCGTCGGCCTGTCGAACCTCGTCACCGTCGTCTACTTCGTCACCTGGCTGACGCGGCACAGCGAGCACGTGAGTCTCGCGCCGAAGTGGTTCACGCTCTCGCCCGGCGTAATGAAGCCCGTGTTCGGGGTCGGCGTTGGTGAACTGCTGCAGTCTGCATTCCTGATCGTCACCTCGCTGGTGCTCAACAACCTCGCCGCCCACTACGGCGACGGCCCGCTCGCGGCGATGGGGGTTGCGGTTCGGATCGCCCAGGTGCCCGAGTTCCTGATCATGGGTGTCACCCTCGGTGTGCTCCCCTTGCTCGCCTACTCGTTTGGCAAGGGCGACCGGAAACGTCTTGCCGCCTCACTTCGCGGCTCCGCCATCACTGTGGGTGGCATCGCCCTGATCTTCTCCGCGGTCGTCTTCCTTTTCCGTGACCAGGTCTTCTCCCTGTTCATCTCCGACCGTGCGCTGCTGACCGTCGGGGCCACGATCATCACCGCTCAGCTTGTCTCAATGATCTTCAACGGATTCACCGGCCTCATCACCTCGTTGTTCCAGGCGACGGGGCGCGCGCTGCCGGCAACCATCATGTCGATGACGCAGGGGGTCTTGTTCATCCCCATCGTGATCGTTGCGAACCTGTGGTTCGGGCTCGGTGGCATTATCTGGGCGCTCACGGTCAGCGAGGGCCTGGTGCTTGTCGCCGGCATCGTGATGTGGCTCGCCTCCCGGCGCACCCTCACCGTCACCCCTTGAGCGCGCCTGCCGCGATGTTCGCGATGAAGTGCCTGGAGCCGATGATGAACACCCCGATGAGCGGGAACACGCTGATCACGGCACCGGCCATGATCGCCCCGTAGTCGGTCGAGTTCACCGACGTCAGCGTCGAGAGGGCGACTTGAAGCGTCTGCCGCTTCGGATCGATGAGCACGATCAGGGGCCAGACGTAGTCGTTCCATGAGGTGATGAAGGTGAAGATTCCGAGGAACGCGAGACCGCCTCGCAGCATCGGCACCGCGACGCTCCACCACGTTCGGAAGAATCCGGCGCCGTCGACGCGTGCCGCATCGATCAACTCGTCGGGGATCGAACTCGTGGCGAACTGCCTCAGCAGGAAGATTCCGAAGGCGTTCGCCGCGCCGGGGATGATGAGCGCCTGAAGACCGCCGACCCAGCCGAGCTTGCTCATGAGGACGAAGCTCGGCACGAGCGAGAGGCTGCCCGGCACAAGGAAGGTGGCCAGCATCACAACGAAAAGCCCTCGCCGGAACGGGAAGTCGAACTTGGCGAACGCGAACGCGGCGAGGGAATCGAAGAACATGACCAGCAGTGCCGTCGCACTCGACACGATCACCGTGTTGAGCAGGGCCTGGAGCATGTTGATGTTGGTGAATACGCTCCGGATGTTCTCGAAGAGGTGGTGACTGAAGATCATCTGGGGCGGATACCCGAAGATCTGCGCGTTGGAACTCGTCGACATGACAAGGAGCCAATAGAACGGGAAGAGCGAGAGCAGGACGCCGACGATGAGGCAGGCATGCGTGACGAGTGCACCGACGAGCCCGTAGTGCCGGTGGCCGCGGCCCGGCCCGTTGACGACGGCGCCGGGTCGGCCGATCACCGCCATCGTGTTCGGTCGATCTGACGTGGCGGTCATGAGCGCTCTCCTTTCGACCGGGTGCGGATTCTCTTCGTTCGTGGCACACGGAGGCCATCGCGCTCGCGGAGCAGGCGCCAGTTGATGATCGCGAAGAGCACCGAGAAGAGGAACAGCGCCCAGGCGATCGCCGAGCCGTAGCCGAAGTCGAACTGGTTGAAGGCCTGGTCGTACTGGTAGAGGACGATCGTCATCCCGGCCTCGTTCGGCCCGCCGACGGAGGTCCCACTGAACAGGATCTGTGGCTCGGTGAAGAGACTCAGGCCTCCGATAGTCGAGGTGATCACCGTGAACAGGATCACGGGGCGGAGCAACGGCACCGTGATTCTCGAGAAGATGTGCCAGGTATTCGCGCCGTCGGTCTTCGCGGCTTCGTACAGCTCGGTGGGGATCGCCTGAAGCCCGGCGAGGTAGATGATCGCGTTGTACCCGGTGAACCGCCAGATCACCATCACCGAGATCGTGATCTTGACACCCCAGTAGGACGACAGCCAGCCCACGGGGTCGGCGCCGAGAGCGCGCAGGGCGGCGTTGACGAGGCCGAAGCTGTCGGAGAACACCGACCCGAACACGATCGTCATCGCCACCATGCTCGTGACGTTCGGGATGAAGAACGCGACCCGGTAGAAACCTTTCGCACGCACGTTGCTGTGCAGGAGGAAGGCCATCACCAGCGCGAGTGCCAGCATCGGCACCGTTGACATGATCCAGATGAGGAAGGTGTTCGCCACGGCGTTCCAGAAACGCGGATCTCCGATCAGGTACTGGTACTGCGCCAGACCCACCCACGAGATCGGCCCGACGCCGTCCCAGTCTGTGAACGAAAGAACGACCGAGAACACGATGGGGAACAGGCCGAAGACGAGGAACAGGATGTAGAACGGCGCGATCGCCACGTACTGCGGCCAGAAGCGGCGGATCCCGCGGCGCTTGCGCGGAGGCCCGGGAACGAGGTTCGTGGCGGGGCGCAGGCTCGTGCGAACGG
>JAODMX010000354.1 GCA_025464735.1 Frondihabitans sp.
GGGTGCCGGTAACAATGACGTCAACATCCTGATCCACATTGCGGCCGACCATAAGAGCATCTCGGTCATCAGCTTTCCGCGGGACCTCGAGATCCCGATCCCCGCCTGCCCTACGGCCTCGGGTGGCACCTCCTACGCCAGCAGCAAGGCCATGCTCAACACGGCGCTGAGCCGCGGCGGCGATGATGCGCACGGGCTCTCCTGCGCCGTCCTCACGATCGAGAGTCTCACCGGCCTGAACATCCCCTATGCCGCTTCCGTGACGTTCGAGGGCACCAGTGCCATCTCGACCGCTGTCGGTGGTGTCCACGTCTGCCTGGCGACTGCGATCGTCGACGACAACGTGATTCCCGCCCTCAACCTCGCCGCGGGCGAACAGACGCTCGTCGGCCCGACGGCTCTCTCGTTCCTCCGCAGTCGCCACGGTGTCGGCGACGGCAGCGACCTCGGCCGCATCAGCAACCAGCAGGTGTTCATGTCGTCGCTCGCCCGCCAGCTCGTCTCCGGCGGAACCCTCGCGAACCCGTTCAAGCTCTACGCGA
The DNA here is from genome assembly GCA_025464735.1 of Frondihabitans sp. The sequence continues at coordinate 543 of JAODMX010000354.1, forward strand.
TCGCCAAGGCAGCGACCGAGAATATGCGTCTCTCGGACACCCTCAACGTGAGCACCCTCCTCGGAATCTTCGAGGCGGTGCGGACGGTCGGCCTCAGCAACATGGTGTTCGCGCAGTACCCCGTCGGAGAAGACCCGGACAATCCCAACCGAGTGGTTCCCAGTGTGTACGCCGCAACGCAGTTGAATCAGGCGCTCATTGCCGACCAGCCGTTGCAGCTGACAGGAACGACGGGTGACGGCGCGACGTCCGAGTCGACGTCACCGCCGGCGACGACCACACCCACGACCCCCGCAACGACCGGCACTCCCTCGACGCCGGCCGGCTCGACGACCGCGACCCTGCCTCCCTCGGTCACCGGGCAGACCGCCGCGCAGACCACCTGCTCGAAGAAGCTTCAGGAGTAGCCGCGGCGCTCTGGTGCCGCGGTGACGCGGTGACGCGCCGTGTTGCGTTTGCAGGAGATCTGCCGCTCCCTGCCCGCGGGAGCTGCTCTCGGCCGGGGCCCCGTGGCAGATCTCCTGAGTTGTGCGCGGCGGCTGGGCCAGTGTGCGGCAGCTGGGCCAGCGCGCAGCCGCGTGCCGCCCGGCGCGAGGGCGCCCGTGCCGCGGCGCGCGGTGAGATTGCAGGAGATTTGTCCCCGGCGGGACGCCGGCGTCGCTGGCGCAAGGCGCACTGTGGCAGATTTCCTGCGTTGCGCGCGGGCAGGACGGAGCTTGAGCAGGACTGAGCCTGAGCAGGACGGAGCCTGAGCAGGACTGAGCAGGACTGAGCCGGCCCGAGCAGGACCGGGCCGGCCCGCGACGGCGCGGCCGAGCAGTCAGCGAGTGCGGAGGGCGACGACGCGATCGAGGAGCGCGTCGGCGACCTCGCGCTTCGAACCCGTGGCCTCGCCGAGCACGGCGCCGCCGGCGTCGAGCAGCAGCACCGCGTTGTCGTCGGCGCCGAATCCGGTGGTCCAGCCGACGGCGTTGAGCACCAGAAGGTCGGCTCCCTTTCGGAGAGCCTTCGCTCGCCCAAGCTCGAGGAGCCCCTCGCGGTCGTCCGCCGTCTCGGCTGCGAAGCCGACGAGCGTCTGACCGGCGCGGCGCGACGCCGTCAGCCCCGCGAGGATGTCCGGGTTCTCGACCAGTCGGAGCGTCAGGACGTCACCCTGGTCCGACTTCTTGATCTTGGTGTCGGCGACCCGCTCGGGACGGTAGTCCGCGATGGCAGCGGCCATCACAACGATGTCCGCATCGGTCGCCAGAGAGGTCACTGCATCGGCCAGGTCCGCGGCCGTACCGACCGCAACCACCTGAATTCCCGGACGTGCCCGCACCGTCGCCGCGACATCCGCATCCAGGTGCGCTGCGAGCAGCGTCACTCGAGCACCCCGGGCTGCGGCCGCCGCGGCCACGGCGACCCCCTGCTTGCCGCTGGAGCGGTTGCCAAGGAAGCGCACCGGATCCAGGGGCTCGCGAGTTCCCCCGGCGGAAACGACCACCCGCAGCCCGGCCAGATCGGCAGGCACCGGCGAGACGACGGCCAGGGCCGCCGCCGCGATCTCGTCAGGTTCGCTCATGCGCCCCGGCCCCGAGTCGCCACCCGTCAGTTCTCCGGAAGCCGGCCCGACGACGGTGACACCGCGCGACCGCAGGGTCGCTACGTTCGCGACCGTCGCCGCGTTCGCCCACATCTCCGAGTGCATTGCCGGCGCCACGACGAGTGGGGCCTTCGACGCCAGGATGGTCGTGCCGAGGAGGTCGTCGGCGATGCCTGCCGCCAAGCGGGCCAGAGAGTTCGCCGTGGCCGGTGCCACGATGACGAGGTCGGCCGCCTGGCCGAGGGCGACGTGCCGAACGGACGCTACATCGTCGTAGACCGACGTCGACACGGGGTTGCGGCTGATCGCCTCGAGAGTCGGCAGCCCAACGAATCGCAGGGCGTTCTCGGTCGGGACGACGTGCACGTCGTGACCCGCCTTCACGAGCAGGCGAACCAGCCCGACCGCCTTGTAGGCGGCGATGCCGCCGGTGATCCCGACGACGATGTTGAGCTGTTCTGCCACGGTTCTCCTCTGTCGGCTCTGTCAGTGCGCTCCTCTATCCTGGCCGAGTGTGCACCGTCGTCGTGAGCTTCGACCCCGAATCGCCCTGGCCGGTGGTCCTCCTGGGGCTCCGCGACGAGGCCGTCGATCGTCCTTGGGATCCGCCGGGTGCCTGGTGGCCCGATCGCGGAGGCGACGTCCGGGGCGTTCGCGATCGTGAGGCGGGAGGCGCGTGGCTGGCAACCAACCTGCATCCCTCACGCGCGTCGGTGGTTCTGAACCGGCACGAGCAGGTGCCAGAACCCGAGGGCGGTTATGTCTCCAGGGGGGTGCTCCCGCTCGACGCGGTGACCGGCGCGACTCCGGCCGCCACGCATCCGGCGACCCGCACCTTCAACCTCGTCGAGGCCGACATGCAGGGGGTCCGCTACACGGCATGGGACGGCTCGACCGTCGAGACGACAGAACTCCAGCCGGGTGTTCACATGATCACGCACGAGGGTCCCGATGTCGCGTCGGTACCCCGCGAAACGCGCTGGCTGCCCGAGTTCACTGCCGCGGAGAGGCCCGCAGGATCCCTCGCGTCCGGCACGTGGGACGCCTGGCTTCGAGTCCTCGACCGCAGCTCGTCGCTGTCCACCGACGACGACCGAGCGCTGTTCCGCAGCGATGAGGTCGACGGCCACCACTATGCCTCCCTCTCGGTCTCGGTGCTGGCGCTCGGTCACGGGGAGGTCGATCTCCGGCTCGCCCGGCTCGACCGGCCAGGCCACCTCCAGGAGCCTCTGCGCTGGCAGTGACGCTCAAGCCCGCGCGGCCACGAAAGGTGTCCGTGCAAGAAGTACGATTCCGCGCACGAAGTACCTTCTAGTCCGTACTTCGTGCGCGGAGTCGTACTTCTTCCGTCGGATCGCCCGGCGTGGAGGGGGCCATATGCGACCCGCGATGACATTCGAGTGGCGCTTCCGCGCGAGAAGCGGCATCGTATCGTCATGAGCGAGTTCACCGCGGACGAGGTCCACAGCATCCGGAACGAGCGCACCAGCATCAAATGGACGCGCTACGCGCCCGAAGTGCTGCCCCTGTTCGTCGCCGAGATGGACTACGGCATCGCGCCCGAGATCGCCGACGAGCTCGTCGCGCGCATCCGTTCGTCCGACCTGGGTTACCTCGACGGTCCTGGCCCTCTCGCTCCCGCCTTCGCGGCTTTCGCGGAGCAGCGCTGGGGGTGGAAGGTCGAGTCGAGCCGAGTGCACCTCGCGACCGACGTCAGCGTCGGCATCGTCGAGACACTCCGGCTCGCGATTCCCGACGGTGGGCGCGTCGCCATCACGCCGCCGGTGTACCCCCCGTTCTTCGAACTCGTCGAGGAGGCCCGGGCTGAGGTCGTGGAGGTGCCG
>JAODMX010000399.1 GCA_025464735.1 Frondihabitans sp.
TCCGGCGAGCGGGTCGGGGTGCCCCTGCACGACGGCGTTGTAGATCTTCTTGACCGTGCGCTCACGGAACGCCTGCTTGAGCAGCGTGTAGGCGCGCTCACTCTTCGCCACGACCATGAGCCCGGAGGTGCCGACGTCGAGCCGGTGGACGATTCCTGCCCGTTCGGCCGCCCCGCTCGTCGCGATGGTGAAGCCGGCGGCAGCAAGCCCGCCCAGCACGGTCGGGCCAGTCCAGCCGACGGAAGGGTGAGATGCGACTCCGGTGGGCTTGTCGACGACGACGATGTCGTCGTCGTCGTAAACGATGCCCATGCCAGGCAGGTCGACAGCCACGACAGAAGGCTCCTGTCGCGGAGTCCAGGTGACTTCGAGCCAGGATCCCGCGTCGAGACGATCGGACTTGCCGACGGTTTTCTGGTCGACCGTCACGCCGCCCGCCGAGACGACCTCGGCAGCAAAGGTTCGACTGAACCCGAGCAGTTTCGCCAGGGCCGCGTCAACGCGCTGGCCGGCGAGACCGTCGGGCACCGGCAGGGACCGAGTCTCACTCACGACGGGTCGCGCTCCTGCGGAATGACCGCTGCGGTCCGCTTGGAAGCCGCACGCCGACCGTCGAGCCCGACGCCCAGGAGTGTCAGCAGCAGCAGCAGGGCCATGCTCGACACGATGAAGGTGTCGGCGATGTTGAAGATGGCCGGCAGGATCCAGGGTAGGTAGATGAAGTCGACCACGTGACCGACCCCGAACCCCGGCTCGCGGAACAGACGGTCGGTGAGGTTGCCGCAGGTGCCGCCGAGGAGCATGCCGAGCATGAGTGCCCAGCGGAGCGACTGGATCTTGCGAATCAGGACAATGATCGCCACGACCACAGCGGTGGCCGCGATCGAGAAGATCCAGGTCTGCCCGGTGGCGAGCGAAAACGCCGCCCCGGGGTTCTTCACGAAGTGGAGGTGGAGGACGCCACCGATGAGCGAGATGTCTTCACCGACGGTCATGTTCTTGACGATCAGGGCTTTGGTGACCTGATCGAGCACGTAGACGACCACAGCAACGAAGGCCAGTGTCAGCAGGACGCGGACACTGGCCTTCGTGGAGGCCTTGCTCTGAGCCAAAGGGTCTTGGCCGAGAGCTAGTTGGAGCCGAAGCTCTGGAAGCTCCCGGGCGCACTCGTCTGGGCGGAGACCGGCTCGGGGGACGTCGAGGCGTCGCCCTCGAGCTCGTGGAGCTGACCCTCGATGTACCCCTTCAGCTTCTGGCGGTACTCGCGCTCGAAGGTCCGGAGATCGTCGACACGGTGCTCGAGGCCGATGCGCTCGTTGTCGAGACGCTCAACCTGCGTGCGCTGTTCGGTCTCGAGTTTCTCCTGGCGGGCGCGGAACTCGGATTCGAACTGGTCGCTCTTCGACTTCTGCTCGGCCTCGGCCTGCGCCACGCGGGCGCGGTGGTCGTTCTCGAACTGCTCGACCTGGGCCGCCTGGGCGGTCTCGGCCTCGGACACGATGCGGGCCGCCGTGGCGTGACCTTCAGCGATGAGAGCGTCGCGCTTCTCGATGCCCTCGCGGACGTGCTCCTCGTGGAGGCGCCGGGCGAGCTGCAGGAGGTTGTTGGTGCTGGTGGTCTCGTCGACGCTGGGAGCAGCGTAGGCGGGGGCGGCAGCGACGGAGGCTGCGGCAGCGGCAGCGGGCTCCGGGGTGGGCTCGACCGCGGCGGCCACGGGCTCGGCGGGAGCCTCGACAGCCGGCTCGGCCGACGCCTGGGCCTCTGGAGCAGAGGCAACCACCGGCGACTCGACGGTCGCGGGGGCCGACGGTGCGGAGGCGCCGCGCTGCAGCTCCTCAGCACGGGACTCGCTCGTGGCGAGCCGCTGACGCAGCTCTTCGTTCTCCTGGCCGAGTCGGCGGAGTTCTACGACGACCTCGTCGAGGAAGTCATCGACCTCGTCTTGGTCGTAGCCCTCACGGAACTTCGTCGGCTGGAACCGCTTGTTGACTACGTCTTCCGGCGTCAAAGCCATTGCCGTCACCTCGTGAATCTTCTGGATCGTGGTCTGTGGTGGCATCTCCCCCTCAGATCAGCCCTGAGCTGACCGAGAAGACACCGTGCCCAGACAGCCTACAACGACAACACTCGACCTGACCTGCAGGCTGAGGGTCGTGGCGTGTGCCACGGACATCGGCGGCGTCGTGATGGCCTCGTCTAGAACGCGGCGTGGGACAACGAGGAAGCGACGCTCATGAGGATCACGACGACGAGCATGATGATGCTCCAGCCGAAGTCGAGCGCAACCGAACCCAACCGAATGGGCGGCAGGATTCTCCGAATCGTCTTGATCGGCGGATCCGTCGTCGTGTAAGTCACTTCGGCCATCACCAAAAGAGCCCCCTTAGGGCGATAGGTGCGGCTGACCGACTGCGTGAGATCGAAGATGAATCGGGCCCACATCAGAAGGAAGAACACGAACAGGGCGATGTAGACGATCGTGAAGACGAAATTTACGATCATGGTGGGCCATCAACTCGAAACGGCTAGGGCGCGGGCGAACCCGCGGACTGGGGGTAGGGACTCTCAGGCGGGCGTTCTCACGACTGGGTGAAGAACGATGCCTCGATGTCGGACTCTACCTCAGCCCGGTCGCCGCTCACTGCGATGTGCGAGGGCGAGAGCAGGAAGACTTTGTTGGTGACGCGCTCGATCTTGCCGAGGAGGCCCTGCGAGAGGCCGGACGCGAAATCGATCAGACGACGCGCGTCGGATTCGGTCATTTGCGAAAGGTTGATGATGACAGGGATCCCGTCACGGAAGCTCTCGGCGATCGACTGGGCATCCTTGTATTCGCGCGGGTGGACGGTCAGGATCTCGTTCATCTCGGTGGGGGCCGCAATCTTTGTGGACGTAGGGCGACGCAGGGGCGTCACGGGTGCGCGGTTGGGCGCGGGAGTCGCGACGGCCTGGACCGGCGACACGGGTGCGTGCTTCTGTACCGAACGAGCCTGAGGCGCCGCCTGCGATGCGGAGGCAGTCGGCTGCGGTGCCGTTTGCTGCACGGCGACCGGAGCCTGCTGGCCGCGGGCGTCCTGCGACTCGTCGTCGTATTCGAGCTCTTCGTCAGCCAGGCCCAAGTAGATCAGGCTCTTCTTCAGCGGGTTCGCCACGGTGTCCTCCGGTCGTCGGACCCGGCCACGAGAGCCGGAACCATCAAGTCGTCTGTGCCTCAGATTAACGAGGCTCGGGCCTGTTTCCGGTGATTGCCGTCCCGATTCGTAGGTGTGTCGCGCCCTCGAGGATCGCTTCCGCGAAATCATGCGACATCCCGGCCGAGATCCGGTCGGCTTCCGGGGCGAGCGAACGGACCCGATCGGAGAGGCCCCGAAGCCGCTCGAAGGCTCGGCGCGGCTCTTCGTCGAGGGGCGCGACGGCCATCACTCCGCGCAGCAGGATCCCAGAAGTCGCCAGCACGTGTTCGACCAGCGGTTCCAGGTCGGCCTCGGTCACGCCGCCTCGAGCGGCGTCGGAGGTCAGGTTGATCTGGACGAAGCCATCGATCACCGTGCCGTCGTCGGCCCTGAGGGCGTCGACAACGCTCGCGCGATCGAGCGAATGCACGGCGGCGACATACGACCGCGCCTGGCGGGCCTTCTTCGATTGCAGCTGCCCGACGAAATGCCAGCGGAGGTCTGCGAGATCGGCCACGTCTCGCGACTTGCCCAGCGCCTCCTGATGGCGGTTCTCACCGAAATCGCGGACGCCGAGAGCGTGCAGATCGCGCACCAACGAGGCCGGATGAAACTTCGTCACGACGATCGTCGTGAGGTCGGCGGGCTCTCGGCCCGCGGCACGAGCCGCATCGCCGATCCGCCCGGAGACGTCGTCGATGCGGCCGCGAAGATCCACCGCTACTTCAGGAAGTCGGGGACGTCGAGGTCGTCGTCACCGTCGTCGAAGACCGGGTCGGACTTCTGTGTCGCAGGCTCTTCGGGGCGCTGGTACGTCGGCAGGGAGCCGCTGTCGGCGATCGCGCTCACGCCCCCGACAGTGGTCGTAGCCGGCCCGTCGGTCTCGACGAAGCTCGCGCGCCGCTCCTTCGACTTGGTGGTCGGCTCACCACCGTCGAAGCCTGCCGCGATCACGGTGACGCGGACCTCGTCGCCAAGGGTGTCGTCGATCACGGCGCCGAAGATGATGTTGGCCTCGGGATGCACGGCCTCCTGAACGAGGCGGGCCGCGTCGTTGATCTCGAAGATTCCGAGGTTCGAGCCGCCCTGAATCGAGAGCAGCACGCCGTGCGCTCCGTCGATGGACGCTTCGAGGAGAGGCGACGCGACGGCGAGCTCTGCGGCCTTGATGGCACGGTCGGCTCCGCGGGAGGAGCCGATACCCATCAGTGCGGATCCGGCGCCCTGCATCACGCTCTTGACGTCGGCGAAGTCGAGGTTGATCAGGCCCGGCGTGGTGATCAGGTCGGTGATGCCCTGGACGCCGGCGAGAAGCACCTGGTCGGCCGTGCCGAAGGCCTCGACCATCGAGATG
>JAODMX010000402.1 GCA_025464735.1 Frondihabitans sp.
CGTCGGGATCATCGTGGTGGGCCTAGTCGTGATCGGCCTCGCCTCGATTCTCGGGTCTCCCGATGAACCGTCGGTCACCCTGAAGTCGTGGTCTTTGGCCGCTCCGGCCGACTTCGTGGCCACGGCGACTGCCGAATTGGCGGGAACGTCGGACACCGCCAGCTATGGCCCGCCCTACTCGACGACGAAGGGGGCGACCCAGACCCTTGGGCCGATCGACCTTCAGAGCCTGAGTGGGACCCGCCTGGCGATCGACACCCCTCATGTTTTCGTGATCCAACCTCTGACGATCCTCGGTCAGGCGAAGGGCGCGGTCAGCACTTGGAATGCCTCGACGACGGCGCAGGACACCAGCTGGGCGACGGCGTACTCGACGGCGCTGGCCAAGGCGCCGAATCAGGATCCCGCTCGGGTCGCGCCCGGACAGTACGGGCCGGTACCGGAACTGACCTCGGCCCTGCTCTCGCAGGCACGCACCGGTGGACTCGACGCTGCGATCCAGTCCGAGCCCGGATTCTTCTCGAGCGACTACACAGCCCGGATCCTGTTCCTCGGTGACGGCGCCTACTTCCCGGCACTCGCCACGACACAGCATCTGACGGGAAGCCAGTGGGGAATGATGAACGAGACCGGCAACTACCCCGGCCAGTCCTGGTTGTGGTTGTTCTCGTTCTGGTACCAGGTCCCCGTCATCGGCAACCTTCCCAACGCTGACCTCGTGGTCGTGATCTTCATGCTGGCGCTGACTGTCGTACTGGCGGCTGTGCCGTTCATCCCCGGCCTGCGATCCCTGCCGCGCCTCATTCCAATCCACCGGTTGGTCTGGCGCGACTACTATCGTCGGCGGTAGGAGAAGACGAGGAGACCCTCGCCCGCGCCATCGCGATCGCATCCAACGAGTCGATCTCCGGCTGGACGAAGACGTTCACCGACCCGACTCGCAGGGAGGAGGACATGACTACGGCGATCTCGGGACACCGAGTGCTGGACCGGACCTTCTTCGTATCCGTCCTCCTCAAAGGACTGGACGGCCTGCTGGAATTCGTCGGTGGGATCCTGCTGCTGCTGGTCGAACCGGATCAGATCAACGCGGTGACGAGGTTCCTGACGCAGCACGAGATCGACCAGGATCCGAACGATTTCATCGACACACGCCTGCGGGCCGTGACTGCCCATCTGAGTGTCTCGACGACCCTGTTCGATGCCGTCTATCTCCTCCTGCACGGAATCGTGAAGATGATCCTCGTCTGGGCCGTTCTCCGCGGGCACCTCCGTGCTTACCCCTGGATGATTGCGTTTCTGATCGCGTTCGTCGTCGTGCTGACCTGGCGTGAATACCGGATCAAGAAAGCCGAACGCGACCAGGTGAGACCCGTCGGGGTGTCGGCCCCGTGACCGGGACTGATTCCTCGCTCGTCCGGAGGCTCGGCATGGGCGATGCAGTCGTGATCGGCCTGGGGTCCATGATCGGGGCCGGTATCTTCGCCTCGTTCGCCCCCGCCGCTGCCGCTGCGGGAGCGGGTCTCGTGGTCGGGCTCGCGATCGCGGCGATCGTGGCGTATTGCAACGCGTCGTCGTCAGCGCAATTGGCCGCACAGTATCCAACCTCGGGTGGCACCTACGTCTACGGACGGGAACGCTTGGGCCAATGGCCCGGCTTTCTAGCCGGGTGGGGATTCGTGATCGGGAAAACCGCCAGCTGCGCCGCCATGGCGCTCACCTTCGCCGCCTACGCGGCACCTGCCGGCTGGCAGAAACCCGTCGCTGTCGCCGCGATCCTTGCCCTTGCAGCGGTGAACTACTTCGGGGTCACCCGCACGGCCCGCGTGACGCGAATCATCGTCGTGTTCGTGCTGGCCGTCCTTGCTCTCGTCGTGCTCGCCGGTCTGACCGCGACCACCGGACACCACACCGATCTCGGCGTCGGCATCTTCGACCACGGCGCGTATGGCATCCTGCAATCCGCAGGGCTCTTGTTCTTCGCGTTTGCCGGCTACGCCCGAGTCGCGACCATGGGGGAAGAGGTCAAGAATCCGTCCCGGACCATCCCCACAGCGATCCTCACCGCGTTGGCTTTGACCCTCGTCGTCTACGCCCTGATCGCCGTCACGGTCCTGCTGGTTCTCGGCCCCGCACACCTCGCCGGCTCACACGCCCCACTCGTGGACATCGTCGCCAACAGCTCCTGGAACTGGGCCGTCCCACTCGTCCGGATCGGCGCCGCTGCCGCCGCCCTCGGAGCCCTTCTCGCCCTCGTCGCCGGCGTCGGCCGCACCACCCTGGCCATGGCCAGGAACCGGGACCTCCCCACCTGGCTCGCCGCAGTCCACCCCGTCCACAAAGTCCCCCACCACGCCGAGATCGCTCTCGCCATCATCGTCAGCATCCTCGTGCTCACCGTCGATCTCCGCGGCGCCATCGGGTTCTCCTCCTTCGGTGTCCTGCTCTACTACTTCGTCGCCAACGTCGCCGCGTTCACCCAGAAACAGCAGCAGCGCCGCTACCCGAAAGCCCTCCAAGTCATCGGAGCCCTCGGCTGCGTCACCCTCGTCGCCACCCTCCCACCGACCTCGATCATTGCCGGCATCGCCGTGCTGCTCATCGGCCTCATCGGGCGGCTCATCGCCGTCCGCGCCGCCTGAGCCGACTCGGGCGCGCGGGTGCGAGAACCTCGACCCAAAGTGATGCCGGGACTGCCCAGAGATAGGCTGGCGTTGATGAATCCGACGGTCGCAGTTGTAGGTCCGGGGGCGATCGGCACGACCGTGGCGGCGGCGCTGCATGAGGTCGGCCACACTCCGACGATTTATGGTCGTACAGCACGTGAACACCTCGAGCTGCGCGTCGACGAACGCCACAGTGTCGTGCCGGGGCCTGTGCAGATCGACCCGGCGCAGGCTGGTGGACCAGTCGACCTCGTTTTCCTTGCCGTCAAGTCGACGCAGGTTGAGGCGGCAGCGCCATGGTTGAGAGTTTTGTGCGGTCCCGGCACCGTTGTCTGTGTTCTTCAGAACGGCGTCGAGCAAGAATCCATGGTCGCGCCTTACGTCTCCGGCTCCCGGGTCATCCCCTCGGTTGTGTGGTTCCCCGCTCAAGCGCAACCTGACGGATCCGTGTGGTTACGAGGCAAAGCGCGCCTCACTCTGCCCGACACACCGGCGTCTCTCGTCGTGACCGAGGCTCTGCGCGGCACCTTGTGCTCGGTCGAACTCGCCAAGGACTTCACGTCAGTGGCATGGCGCAAGCTGCTGCAAAACGCGGCCGCCGGATTGATGGTCCTCGCGGGCCGCCGAACGGGCATGTTTACCAGGCCCGAGATTGTCGAGCTCACTCTGGCCTATCTCCGCGAGTGTCTCGAGGTCGCCCGAGCCGAGGGTGCGGTGCTGAGCGACGAGGTGCCGCAAGAGATCCTCGACACCTTCCAGGCTTACCCGTCCGACATGGGCACCTCCATCCTCGCCGATCGCGAAGCCAATCGGCCGCTCGAATGGGACACTCGCAACGGCGTCATGCTGCGCCGCGGACGGGCCCACGGCATCCCGACGCCGATCAGCGACCTGGTGGTGCCACTCCTCGCGGCCGCCAGCAACGGGCCCGGCTGACTCCTGGTTGCAGGCGCCCGGGTCGTATCGATCCGATCGCCATCGTGGGCTAGTCGCGCCCGACCACCGCGAATGTCACCGGATCGTCGTGTCCCTGCCACGTTCCGCTGACGACTTCACGGTCAGCGACGACCCCGATACTGGCGGCCAACAACTCGGTGGGTGAGCCTGCACCGGGCAGCCGGGACAGGGCCACGTGCAGGATCCCAGCCGTCGCCACGGTCACCGAGCCGACGTCACGCGTCGCAACACTTCCGGGTGCCGGCTCGTCGACCGGTCCGGATCCTGTACTCCCGCTTCCGGCCACGACGGCCAGCGGTTCGCGGAACTCCCTGACCCCGTCGACCTCGTAGTATTCGTCGGCCTGACCCCCACCGCTGAAGGCCGCGGTGGCGAGAGCGCGAAGGTATGCGGGATCGCCGACGGCGTCGTAGACGAAGCGCGTGCCGAGAACCGAGTGGTCCATCGTGCCGAGAAACCACGCTTCGCCGCCAGGGAGCGGCGCATCACGGTAGGTCAGCGGCACCTGCAGAATAGGACCCTCGCCGGCGGTGACGAGCAGGGTTTCGATGCCCACGCTCCCCTCCGGGTCATCGAACCGGAACGTGGCGACCTTCTCGACTTCGGCTGACGCGTCGCCCTCGAACCAGGGCTGAGTTCCGACCCACGCGGTGATGATCTCGACCTTCGACGGCCGCAGTTCGGCCTTATGCAGATGTGCCATGCTCCGATCGTAAGTGACCGCATCCGCCGTTTCGCCGACGACGGGTGGGCAGCGGAGTGAACCATAGGTTGCCCATCGGCCGCAACGACCACACAGGAAATTGTGGGCGACCCCCGGCGCATGTGACAATCGATTTTGAGACACCCTCGGTGACTGCCAACCCGGGGCGGACAGGGGCGTCTTGTGACATGTCGAGGAGTCCCACGTGAGTCGGTACCGCACTGCCGCAGCCAACCTTCGCGGAGGAGCCCGCCGATTCATCGCAGGGAGCGCGGCAGTGCTGCTAGCCGTCGCGGGCCTCAGCGCCGGCGTGGTCCTCCCCGCGGCACCGGCATCGGCGGCGACGCAGAGCTGCAACTTTGCGACGGCAGGCACCGGAACGTTCGCCAACACGCTGTGCTGGTTCGACCTCTCCAGCTACAACGCGACAGCCGCCGCGTCCGGGCAGCCGATAACGATCGCGATCCCCGGCGGTTCGTCCATGTCGTTCACCCTCACCGTTTCCGGTGGTCCGGTGAAGGCGACCACGTTCCCGACCTACTCGGGTGCGTATCTCGGCAACAGCGGCCACTACTCCGGGGTCGCCGGGTCACCCGCGCTTTATCAGACCAGCTCGGGGACGACGACGACTGCGACGCTGACCAACATCAGTGTGACCAATGCCGCTGGTGCGAAACAGACCGGATTCGCCCTGGTCGGCGCCGACGCGGAGTCCACGAACACCAACGAATCGATCACGTGGAACTCTTCTGCGCCGATCACATCCCTCACCGCCTCTGGCACGTCGACCGGACTCGGGAACGCGTGCGGAGGCGGCTTCACCGGCGTGGGTACCACGACGGTCAAATGCACCGGCAACATCAACGGCGCCATGACCGGAACCGCGATCCTCGCGTCGACCAACCCGACCACCTTCTCGCAGAAGATGGTCGGCGGCGGCCTGGAGGGGGTCGCGTTCGGTGTTCTCGTCTCCAGCGTCCAACTGAACACGAACATCGTCAACGGCTTCCCAGGCGATGCCTGCGGAATCAACGGCGCCAACAGCGATGGAACGACGCTCGCTTCCGCGAACACGAACGGATCGGCATCCGCATCGACGGGCAAGCAGACAGTCGTCGTCGATTCGACCGGGGCCACCTATGGCCTCAATCAGCAGATCACGTCCGGGCTCGCCTCGAACTACACCACGACCTGGTCGTGCACCCGCAATGGGCAAGTGGATCCATCGTTACCCTCCGGGCAAACCGGGTACAACCAACTGGTCAATCTGGGCATCGGCGATTCCGTCATCTGCACCATCACCAACACCGCCAAGGCAGCGACGATAGGCATCGTCAAACACGCCGGCACACCGACCGATGTCAATGGTGATGGTCTCACCGATGCCGGCGACACTATCCCCTACACCTTCACCGTGACGAACACCGGAGCCCTGACACTGTCAGGGATCACGGTCACCGACGCCAAGGTCGGGGCCGTGACCTGCGCGGCAGCCACGCTCGCGCCCAGCGCCTCCACCACCTGCACCGCCACCACGCCGTACACGGTCACTGCAGCCGATGTGACCCACGGTTCGGTCGACAACTCCGCGACCGCGTCCGGATTCGCGCCCGGCGTGACGACGGCCGTGACCTCGACCCCGTCGACCACGTCGACGCCCGTCGTGGCACCCGCGCCGGCGCTGAGCGTCGTGAAGTCCGCCGACCCCTCCAGCGCCGCCGCCTACCAGACCGGGCAGGTCGTCAACTACTCCTTCGTGATCACGAACACCGGAAACGTCACGATGTCCGGTATCACGGTCGATGACAGCAATTTCTCCGGATCCGGCACAACGCCGTCTGTCACCTGCCCGGCAGGTGCCGCGTCGCTGGCCCCGCAAGCACAGGTCACCTGTACCGCCACCTACACGCTCACGCAGGCCGACGTGAACGCCGGCGACGTGTCCAACACCGCCACCGCGACCGGAACGG